>JABDQB010000224.1 GCA_013042495.1 Gemmatimonadota bacterium | reverse complement strand
GCCTTCAGGCGGTATTCGACCCCCAGTTCGGCGATGATGTACCGCTGCAGTCGCACGCTCGTGTCCAGCGTCGTGGCCGCGAAGCTGATCACCACCACAGCCGCGAAGATTGTCGCGACCCTGTGCGGGATCCCCAGCCCTTCGGCCAGCACCCCGACCCCGTTTACGAAGGCCGTGGTCACGCCGGTCGAGGCCGCCGCCCACGATCCGTAGTGGGCATGCCACCCATCGATACCTACGTAGAGAGCGAATCCGGCGGTCGTCGCCAGGATCGAGGTCAGAGCCAGGGCCCCCTCACCGAGCGCCCCTCCGTAGCCGACATATCTGGCGTCCTGCTCGCGGTCCAGCTGCTTGGAAGAGGTTCCGGAGGCCACCAGGCCATGGAAGCCACTAATGGCGCCACAGGCAATCGTGATGAAAAGAAGGGGGAACCAACCGGGGGCGTCAACGGGAAGGTTCGTGTTCACGGCCGGCGCGACGACAGGCGGGTTCGCGACGATGACGCCCGCACCGATGATGGCGAGCGCGACGAAGAGCTGATGGCCGTTCACATAATCGCGAGGCTGCAGAAGCAGCCACACCGGAAGCACGCTGGCGATGAACGTGTAAGCGAACAGGATGACGATCAAGCCGACCCGCTGACCGTCCAGGGCAGCGGCCGACGCCGCGGCCGCCGCATCGGGGCCAGCCGCAGCAAGCTGCGCGCTCGACGGCGAGAGGCCCAGCAGGTCGGGCAGAACGAGCGGCACGTACTGGCCACTCCATATCAGCCCGTACAGGATTGCCAGAGCCGCCAGCGACGGAACGAGAATGCCAGCCCCCGTTCGGTAGATCAGCAATCCCACCACGACCGCCACCGCGAGACTCCCCCACACCGGCAGTACAGCTCCCGGATTGGCCATGAACAGGTTGGCAATGATCACGGCGAATACGGCGTTGACCATGAGCAGGAGAAAGAAGATCAGAAGTAGAAAGAGGACCCGGGCGCGATCTCCCACGATGGATTCCGCCAGAGTCCCTATCGAGTTCCCCTTGTGACGCGTCGAGATCCACAAGGTCCCGAAGTCGTGCACGGCCCCGGCGAACACCGTTCCCACGACCACCCAGAGAAACGCTGGCAGCCAGCCCCAGATGACGGCGATGGCCGGCCCCACGATGGGAGCGGCCCCGGCGACGGAGGTGAAGTGATGGCCGAACAGCACATGACGGTTCGTGGGTACGTAATCGACGCCGTCCTCGAACTCGTGTGCCGGCGTTACGAAATCGGCATCTAACTGGTAGATCCGGTGCGCGATGTAGCGCGAATAGACCCTGTATCCAGTGAGAAAGGCGCTGACGCCGACTACCAGCAGTACGATGGAGCTCAAGTGCGATCCTCCGTGCTCCCAGCCCTCAGCAGGTCGAGAAGGCCGACCAGTCGTTCCGCACCCACAGGGTCACGGTCGAGGAGCGGGAGATACCCGAGCGGCCACTCGCTAAACCGATCCTCAATGTCCTCCACGGTCGCGGACTCTCGCCTCTTTCGGCGGATCATGAAATCGTCCGTGCTGGAGTCCGGCATCACCTGGTTGACGATCACACCCCCGACCGGGATTCCCTGCCCGGAGAGTGCGGTCATGATCCGGTGCGTCTCGAGAACCGGCAGTCTCTCCGCGATCGCTACGAACAGGAACGCGGTCTGCCCCGGATCCCGGAGCACCTCTCGGGCCACCTCGAACCGCTCGCGTCTCTCTTCCAGGGCCTCCAGGACCACGTCCCTGCCCCGGTTCTCCGAACCTGCGGAATCACCGGCGACATTGCGCCACATTCGGCCGAGGGTCGTGATCTTCTTTCTCTGCGCAATCAGCCCAGTCATCCAGGCCGTCATGAGCTCCGGAAGGGAGAGAAGCCTCAGGGTATGCCCGGACGGGGCTGTGTCGAACACGATGCGGCCGAAACTCCGCTCTCCGACAATGCGGGCGAAGCGATCGAACAGGGCGGCTTCCTCCGCTCCAGGTGAAGCCCGGGCCACCGCCAACTGTCGCTCCACCTCGCCAGCCAGTCGAGGCGGCACCGCGTCACCGATTCGCGCCGTCACTTCCGCGATGTACCGCTCTGCTTCCGCCACCGGGTCCAACTCGATGGCCCAGAGGTTTGTCACGACCTCTTTGGCTTCCGAACCGAGATCGACCCCGAGAACATCGCTGGTCGAGTGGGCCGGGTCCGTCGAGACCAGAAGCGTCGGCGTTCCCTCGGCGGCCGAGCCGAGTGCGCGAGAGGCGGCCACCGTGGTCTTGCCCACGCCCCCCTTGCCCCCAAAAAACAGAACGGGACGGGTCATCGCTTGGCGCAAGCCGGTCAAGCGCGGCACGACGCGCTCAGCAACACCGAAAACCGCCGTCGGGTGCCTCCTCCATGCCCATCCTCAGATGCCATTCGTGAAATTGCTCCAGCACCTCGGGAAGTAGCTCGAGCGTATAGAACTGCAGCGGGCTTGGCACACCGAGCAGGTCCGAGAATCCCAGCACGAAGAGGAGGTCCCGCTGACGCAGGTACTCCCGGTGGATAGTCGTTCGGTATGGAGCGAAGTAGATGCCTTCGTAGATGTCCCTCGCGGACTGTAATCGCCGCATCAGGTCGCGGCCCCGTCCGTCGGTGCTCGTCACGGTCTCTGGCAGAGAGTCCGCACCAGAAGCACGGCCCCGCGGGTCTGTCCTCGTGAGACCGGCGATCCAGGCGTCAGGACACGCGCCTCACCCGTCCAATCGTCTCCCGAACGCTCGGCTCGGACGGTGAACGCGCTCCTATCATCGCCAGTGACCAGCCGAATCCAGATCGAGTCCCGCGATGGAGCGGTCCATATGGCCTCGTGCAACCGCGTCTGCGCGTCGCCGGGAATCTCGACCCCGTACACCGATTGCCCGGCCCAGTCGTCCGCTTCAGTCGCCGTGAGGTCGAGTGTCCCGGGCAGGTATCCCACACCAGGAGACCACCCGAACTCCAGTCGGTAGCAGCCGGCGGCCTGAACAGCGTCGCCGGCCAGGCGCTCGCCGGGGAGCGCGTGCCAGGGATCCCCCGCGGGTTGAACGGACTTGGATCTGAAATCGTCGGCACCAGGCTCGGCGGCCGGAGCGGCGATCCCGTCGATCTCGGCGAGCCTCTCCTCGACCGGACCCTCTGTTTGCGCCAGAGCGCCCAACCGCCGGGGCGTATCCGCGGCGTCCCGTTCGCGTTCAGCGGCCTCGTCGGCGGGCCCCTGCTCCCGGTCCACCTCGCCGCCGACCTTCAATTCGGCTGCCAGTCCCTCCGCACCGGCGACCGCGTCCTCCTTCCGTGCCAGCTCGTTCTCCTCCGGAGGCCGATCCTGCCTCTGCACCGACTCGCCGACTTCCGCGTCGCTCGACGATCCCTCGTCGGCGAAAAAGCGGGCGCCTGCTTCCGGCGGCGCCTGTTCCACCGCGCTCGCGGCCGGAGCTTGGCCCTCATGGAATGGGTCCGTCCATCCCTTCTCTTCCAGCACCGCGCGCCCGATCCATCCGGCTCCAAGCGCAAGCACCACCGTCGCCGCCCAACCCAGACGCTGCGCCGACAACCAACCGAGCCGCCACCGGCCACCGCCGGAGTCGGGACTGTCGGCCCCTCCCGCTGTGGCCCGCTGCTGGATGTCCGCGAAATTGGGCGCAGTGCCGTTAGGTATGGCAGAAGCGAGGATTCCCCGGGCCGCCTCGCGGAGTTCGCGAGCCTCTTCCAGGCGGTCGGCGCAATCGGTGCAGGAATCGACGTGCAGGCGCACGGCCTTGCGCTCATCCGATCCCTCGAGGAGCGCTCCGTCCAGCCAGGCGTTGAGATCGCCGTCAGAGATATGTGGCATCATGATCCTCCCGCGTCCTGTGCGCCTGGACCAGTCTGCGGCGCGCCCTCGACAGCGTCGTGCCGATCGCCCCCCGAGCCAGGCCCGTCTGCTCCGCGATTTCGTCGTAGCTGAGCCCGGCATCCCACAGCAGGAGGACCTCGCGGTCCCTCTCACTCAGCCGCTCGAGGGCCACACGGACAGCATGGCGCCTCTCTTCGCGCTCCATCTCCTGCTCCGCATCCTCCGCGACGCGGTCGGACTCCTCCACTCTGATCAGGGCCAGGTGCCGCCGCCGGCGAACGACTGAGCGCGCTTCGTCACGCGCCAGGTTGCGGGCGACCGAATACAGCCAGGCACGCGGTTCATCGGGATCGTGCCGAAGTGCGCGCACGAAGGTCTCCTGGGCCAGGTCGTGTGCCCGATCTTCCTCCCACACCATTCGGTACAGGAAACGCACCAGGTCTTCGTAAGAAGTCTCGTAGACCGCCGCCCAGTCCGTGCCCAAGCCGCTCCTCGCGTACAGGGGGTCCTTCCGCGCCTCCTGAACATACATCTCGGGAGCCGGGCTGGCCCGAGTCAACCCCACCGCACCGGTCGAGTGGTGAAAGTCGATCTCTTTTCGCAGACATGGTGACCTCGCGTCATCAGGTCGAAAGGTGCGCTCTACCTGGATGACGAACCTGACGGACGTCCTTGCACACGTCGGTCCGGTCCACAGTTGAGCCCGCGTCCGGGAGGTCGCTCAGGGAAGGTATCGGGGGGGAATCGGTTCCGACCCGGTCTCCCCCTGCCAGAAGATGTTCACGATCCACCAGCGCTCTCCGTCGAACAGAAGCTGGAAGCTGTTGATACCTCGGGTGAACGGCTCCCCCTCCGCTTCGCGCCGGGACTCATAGGTGCTGAAAGCATGGTAAATGTGGCCATATGCTTCCTCGACCCGGTGTATCTCGACCTCAAAGAACGCGTTCTCCGCAAACCAGCCCTTCGCTCCCTCGATCCAGTCCTCCAACGTCTCGAAAAGAAGGACATACCCTCCCTGTGGGTCAGGAAACGAGGGGATGAGGTGAGCGTCCGGTTGAAAGAGCGATCGCATGCGCTCCCAGTCTCGCTCCGCCCCTTTGGGGCCGGAGATGACGTCGTACACCGCAGCGATGATGGCGTCAGCCGAACTGACGTCCGCCGAGTCGGCAACCGGCCGGATCTCCTGGGCGGTCGTCTCTCCTGGAAGACCTGGGAGTAGTCCCAGTATGAGTAACCAGATTGCCAGGGACGCGGACCGGGTTGTCATGAGGCTTCCCTCCCGTCTGTCACGGCTCGAGCCATCTTCGAAACGCACGGATCGCCTCGGCCCGATGGCTGATTCTCGCTTTGACATCCGGCGGCAGTTCCCCAAACGTCCTGTCGTAGGAGCGAAGCAGGAACAGTGGATCATATCCGAAACCGCTTTTTCCGCGCTCCGTTCTGGTAATCAGTCCGTCCACGCGGCCCCCAACAACCAGCGTTCGGTCGGCAGCCACGCATGCTACGGCGTAGCGATAGTGCGCTCCTCTGCGGCCATCTTCCACAGAATCCAGCAATCGCACGAGACACTCGTTGTTCGCCGCATCCTGGTCGGAACGCGCGGAGC
>JABDQB010000221.1 GCA_013042495.1 Gemmatimonadota bacterium | reverse complement strand
GGACAGGGCTGGCCTCGGCGAATTGCGCGGCGCGCTCGACCTCGGCGATCACCTCGGAATCCATGGCCTTGTATTCTTCGTCCGTCAGAAGACCCGCCTCCTCCATGCGTTCGGCGAGGCTGTTGATGGCGTCGTTCTTCCGCTCCGCCTGGACTTCTTCGCGTGTCCGGTAGGTGCCATGCGCCGGGCCGGACATCGAGTGACCGAGGTATCGGTAGGTACGGGCCTCGATGAACGTCGGACGCGAAGTCTCGCGCGCCCGCTTGACGGCGCGGGTCGTGGCATCGTAGACCGCGAGGACGTCCATCCCGTCCACCTGCTCGGCCTTCTTGCCCTGATAGGCACAGGCCCGGGTGAACAGGTCATCCACGGCTGCCACACGATCGATGTCCGTGCCCATGCCGTAGGAGTTGTTCTCCACGACGTACACGACCGGGAGCTCCCACTTGGCGACCATGTTGAAGGCCTCGTGGAACGGCCCGCCGTTCACTACAGAGTCGCCGAAGAAGCACAACACGACCTCGTCGCCGCCCCGGTACTTGATCGAATAGCCGACGCCGGCAGCCAGCGGCAGGTGCGTTCCCACGATCCCGTGTCCACCCATGAAGTTCACGCTGCGGTCGAAGATGTGCATCGAACCGCCGGCTCCCCGCGATGCTCCCCCGATTCGGCCATACAGCTCGGCCATCACCGCGTCCGGGCTCACACCACGCACCAGCGCCTGGGCGTGATCCCGGTATGCCGTGAACACGTAGTCGTCGTCACGCAGCGCGGCGATGGCTCCCGCCGCTACCGCTTCCTGCCCGATATACAGGTGACAGAACCCGCCGATCTTGCCCGTCTGATACGCCTCGGCGGTCTTCTCTTCAAAACGCCGCGACAGCACCATCCAGCGCAGCATCTCGAGGAGCTTCTCGCGGGGGATCCCTGTCAGGTCCCCGTGCTTGATCTCGTCTTCCGTCTTCGCCAACTCGCTGCTCCTTATGGACGCCCGGCTACCGCACCTGTGCCGTCACGCGATGTCGGCCCGCGCCCTCAGTTCTTCGACCTGTTCCCGCGCGTGATAGCTGCTCCGCACCAGCGGTCCGCTTTCCACGTGCAGGAAGCCCATTTCCTCTCCAAGCTGCTTCCAGGCGGCGAACTCCTCCGGAGACACGTACCGATCGATCGGCAGGTGACGTTCGGAGGGCCGCAGATACTGCCCAATCGTGAGAATCTGCACTCCAACGGTCAGGGCGTCGCCCATGAACTCCCGGATGTCGTCACCGTTCTCGCCCAGCCCGAGCATGATCCCCGTCTTGATGAGAACGTCCTCGTCAAGTCCTCGAGCGGTGCGGAGGACGTCCAGAGAACGCTCATACCGTCCGCCGGGACGAGCCATCTCGTGTAGCCGACGGGTGGTCTCCATATTGTGATTGAAGATATCCGGTTTGGCCGCCACGACCCTCGCGATCGCGACTGGCATCCCCTGAAAATCAGGCGTCAGGACCTCGATCGAGCAATCGGGGAGCCGGTCGCGGATTTCCTCGATGACCCAGGCGAAGATTCGGGCGCCGCCATCGGGCAGATCGTCACGATCCACCGACGTAATCACCACGTGCTGCAGGCGAAGCTGCTCGATCATCTCCGCTACGCGGCGAGGCTCGTCTTCGTCGAGGTCTTCCGGCCTCCCGTGGGCGATCGCGCAATACGGACAGTTCCGGGTGCACTGATCTCCCATGATGAGGAAAGTCGCGGTCCCCGAATCCCAGCACTCCCCGATGTTCGGACAGTGGGCTTCCTCACACACGGAGTTCAGCCCGAGCGTCCGCATCATCTGCTTGAGGTCGCGGTACCGGTCTCCGCCCGGAGCCCTGACACGCAACCAGCGTGGCTTCTTCTCGGGCCAATGCGACGCGGATGGGCTCGACGAGCCGCAACCTCCCGCTGCCGCCATCCGTTGGCCGTCGGGCAACACATCGTCCCGTTGTATGACGTTCAGTCTGCGCATGATCCGTTCGTTGCTCGATTCGGCGCCCGGACGGCGCGTCGGCCGCCTGTTCACAAACCGTTGCGGAGCCGGCAGAAACTACCCGCTCGCGCCGGGCGCGTCCACTTCATGATGGCTGTGCGGTCGGCGTTGCCGCCGGAAGGCATGTCGCTTATTCTGCTTGGCCAAAGCCGGAGATCATGGTACGGGCGGAGGTGCAAAAGGATCCGCCCGGGGTCTTTCGCCATCGAACTTGCAGGGGAGCCATGACGTACATCATCGCCCAGCCGTGTCTCGAGACGAAGGACGCTTCTTGCGTGGATGTATGTCCGGTAGACTGCATTTACGAGGCTGAGGACCAGTACTACATCCACCCCGAGGAGTGCATCGACTGCGGGGCATGCGTTCCCGAATGTCCCGTTGAGGCCATTTTCCCGGACGATGAGGTGCCGCCGCAGTGGACGGAGTACATCGAGAAGAACTACGCTCACTTCGACGTTCCGATGCCCTGAGGGGAACACCGCTATTCCCTCCCGGGTTCAGCGTGGGACGGGTGATGGTGAGAAAGAGGACGCCCGCTTGAAGCGGGCGTTTTTTTCATACTTGATAGGTTTGACGCAGTCTCCTATATTCGCGCGCTTCCCGCGGGCCTCGGCCGAAGGGGAGTATCCGGAGCGAACGCCATAACATGCAATGATCAGAAGGAGATGCGGGCACATGATGACGCGGCACATCCTGGGAATGCTGGCTGTAGGGGCGCTACTCCCAACGACCCTTCCCGCCCAGCATATGACGGTGGCCATGGTCCAGGATATGGGCATTACCGCTCCTGCGCTTCCGGCCGGCGGGGACTTCGTGCGCGTCGAGAACGACCCGGGTGAGCGGGCGGTGGACTTCGTGCTTGGACCGATGGACCTGAAGTCGAACATGGCTCACCTCAGACTCCCGATTCAGATCGCCGAGCTTCCGGTGGACGGGTGGCTGCATGGATTCGAAGCCACGATGGAGGATGGCGATGGGAATGCGATCCCGATGGATCTTCTTCACCACGTGAACTTCATCGATCCGGACAAGCGTGATGTGTTCGCGCCCATCGCGAGACGCATCATAGCGGCCGGGCGCGAGACGCATGAAAAGAAGCTCCCGCCCCTGCTCGGGTATCCGATCGAGGCCGGGGACCGGATGATCATCTCTTCGATGTTCGCCAACCCCACGGGCACGGATTACCCGGAGGCCTACCTGCGGGTGAGGATCTTCTACAGCCTCGAGGAAGACGGTTTCATGCAGCCGCGTGACGTGTACCCGTTTTACCTGGACGTCATGGGCCCCGTGGGCGCGAAGAGCTTTGCGGTCCCTCCCGGCAAGACGGTACACGCATACGAGGCCAGCCCAGCGGTCGAGGGCCGCATTCTCGGCATCGGCGGGCACCTGCACGACTACGCGACGGCCCTGCGGCTGGAGGACGTGACAGAAGGCAAGGTCCTCTGGGAGGCCGAAACGGAGTACAACGACGAGGGTCGACTGACGGGGGTCTCAGAGAGTCTCATGTTGATGACCGGCGGTATCAAAGTCAGTCCGGACCACGTCTATCGAATCTACGTCGAGTACGAGAACCCGATGGCGCACCCCGCACCCGACGGGGGAATGGGCGAAATCGGCGGAGTGATCTGGGCATCGAAGGATGTCGCGTGGCCGGAGTTCAGCCGCGAGGACCCCGCCTACGTGGCCGACCTGGTCAACACCCTGGAAGCCCCCGAAAAGGCCGGTGGTCATGGACATGGCGACCACACCGGTAGGTCGATGGAGGGTATGGATCATGGTCAGATGGATCATGGGGGTATGTCGTCCGGGGCGGCCGCTTCGACGCCGCACGGGCACGAAGCCAGGTCGGAGCACGACGGGCACTAGCTAAGGGTTGACGATCGTCGATCTGCGCCGGGGCGCCTCGCGCCAGTGAGCGTCCCGGACTTCCGGTCGGTACAGCGGAGTAACGGCCGGTAGGCTCTGTATGCCCGTCCGCCTGTCGGTTGCCCGAACCGCCAGCAGGTAGGCCCCCGGATCAGACGCTCCGAGCTCCACCCGCAAATGGTGCCGGCCGATCCCCAGTCCCGCCGAATCGGCCGTGGCCACGGATGGAAATCGCAGAATGAACGTCAAGCTCTCGGTCTCGAGCTCGAAGGCCAGGTCTGCCAACGCCTCCTGGACGACCCGAACCTCCACATCATAGATCCTGCCGGGCCGAACTCCATAGGTCTCGAAATAGACGTGCGCGATTCCGTCGTCCGCCACGACATGCGTCGGATCAACCGCCAGGTACACCTTTCCGTCTCGTGACCATGAGCCTCCGGAATCGGCCGCGACCGCGATGTCGCTGATCGACGGCAGTCCCGACTGCCGGGCGGAGACCGTGACGGTGTCGAGGACCCAGTTGCCCAGGTTGCCGCGTTCCGAGCCTGCGTCCCGCAGCACCAGAACGTACGGGTGAGCCTCCGGCGTCAGTGTGACCGGGAATCGAACCGGAATGCCATCGTCGTCGGCCAGGGGGTCGTCGAACAACGGCTGGCTTACGAGTTCGAATCTTCGCACCCCCCCAGGTGCGAGGACGGCCAACTGCGCCCCGACATCGTAAGCCACCAGCGCGTCGACGTCCGTGACCGGATCGGTGGCGGCGCGGGCCGTGAGGTCTCCGACCCGCGTGGCGGCCAGAAACCAGACTTCGGACCGGTCGGTGCCCGGCTCCCGGAAACGAAGCGTCTCGTACGCGAACTCGATTCCCGCCGTGAGTTGGGGCGCATCCGGGACTCCCGAGACGGCGTAGCGCGCGTCCCCCTCGTTGATCTCTCTCTCCCAGGCCAGGAAGCCTTGAAAGCCCGGATTGAATCGGTCCCCGGCCGCCCGCATGCGCGAGTCCATCTGGCGGAAGCGGGCGTCCTCATAGAGAAAATCGAGCGCCCGACGCGACTGGTACAGGTACGCGAGACTGCCGCCTCCTACTCCCATGAGCTCGCTGGGCATCGTGAAGCCACTGGCGTGGGCCAGGTTTTCGAGGATCCGATAGTCGCCGAGGGCGCGCAGTCCCGCCTTGGATACCGGGGCGAAGTGGAACACCCTGGGCCCTTCCGGCCGGTAGTATGCCCAGGTTTCGTTCAGGTCCATGAAGGGCGAGATTCTCGCCAGCGACTCGCCCATGCGAAGGTATATCAGTCCCCGGTCGTCGATCTCCAGGCTGTCCGCCCGCCCCAGGCGATCCGTCAGATCGCGGGTGAGACGAGGCGTCCTCAGGTAGTACAGTGCCCGGGCCTCGTACAGGCGGGCGTAGTGAATCTGCAGGCGTTCCTCCGGACTGACGGCCATCCGGAAGGCTCGTTCGTCGACGAAGTGCCTCACCCAGGCGCAAGCCTCCGAACCGGCCTCCAGCTCGGCCCAGGCCGCCTGTTCGTCCGGCGTTGAGAGGCCGCGCAGATCCTCCCACAGCGCCCGTTTCGTGGGCCCGTCCATCCGGTCGCAGGCGCTCCAGAAAGCGCTTCCCCCATCGATGCGCCGCTCCTCGAAAGTGCCGGGCACTCCCGGCCCCGACGGGGGGGCCTGGAGCAGGATCCGGGCCCTCTCCAGGGTGACGCGCGGTCGCGGGGTGCCATCCCCCGCCCTGTCAGCCGGAAGGGCCTCGAGAGCGGACCGGTACTGTCCGGCCCGGCGCCACAGCACCGCAACGGCGACGGAGTCGGTCGCGGTCGCGGGACCGCCTGCCGGACCCCACTTGAGGAGGACCCGGCGCACATCGGCCACGCTGGGATGGTCGCGGTAGGGAGAAAGGACCGAGCGAACGTGGCGTGGAAGCGTGTCCGAGGCGCTGGACACGGGCGAAACGGCAACCGGCACGACGCCTGCGGCCGGCGGAGTGCAGGCAACGGACGCGCAAACCACGAGAGACGATCCCAGCCACCCACCTGGCCATCCCGCCAAACACCGCTTCCGACGCGTCATGCTTCCTCCGTCACATCTGCCCGAGACCCCATTGATCGTCGAGTGCCCGCAACAGGGCCTCCGGGTCACGACCTTCCTCGACGACCGGCGCGAGGACCGCTTCAGCCTCGGCGTCGCGGCCGGAACTCTTCAGCACCGAACCCAACAGCAGGCGCGCGGCCAGGTATGTCGGCCGCAGTTCGAGAGCCCGCCTGGCCGCCATCTCGGCGGCTTCCGTCTCTCCGATCAACTTGAGCGCGACGGCCTTCCCGTACAGAGCCGGTACCCACGACGGCTCCTCGGCCTGCGCCGCGCGAAACTTCTCCAGGGCTGCCTCGGGTCTCCCTTGCAGCAGGTCGCATACTCCGAGGTTGGACCGACCCGCCGCTTCGTACGGGTACGATCGGCCCAGATTGAAATACGGCTGAAGGCGCCGGAAGTTCGGCCCCCTGGACACCTGGAACAGGAAAGCCTCGAATTCGGAGCGGGCCTCCCCGGCGTTGCCGCGCTTCAGTTGCCGAAGCCCGCGTCGGAAGCGGCGGGTCTTCCAGTGCCACCAGCGTCCCGGCAGAAAGAGGGCGACCAGGAAGAGGACCATGGCCCATCCGGGCGGCCGGAACAGAAGCAGGACGAGAAGCAGTCCGAGGGCGGCGACCAGGGCTGGAGCGACCACTGCTGCGCGTTGGCCTCCACGGAGGGTAAGATTGGGGATGATCCGCTTTCACTACCATACAGCGCAGAGGGACATCCCGCGCCTCGAAGTGAAGAAGGGCGAGACGTTGGTGCACGCCTACAGTGACACCTCCATCGAGGAGTTGATCGAGTGGGGGCGGTCGCACGGGTTGAGGGCCGAGTGGATCGATCGTCGAAATGCCTTGCCTCATTACGACCTGTTCGGCGAGTCGGTGGCCTGGGCCGGCACAGGCGTGACGCGGGCTGAGTTGGTCGCGGACCTGAGGACATGGCGGGCGAGGAAACAGAGATGACATCGATGCTGTTGACGATCGTCCTGCTCGGATTGCTGCTTCAGCTTGGCTACGCGCATCGCAAGTCGGTTCGCGCACTGCGATCGAGAGACGGGCAGCGACCATCAGGTCTGGCCGCGTACCCGCCGGTGACGGTGATCCGCCCCGTGAAGGGGGTGGATGTCGAACAGGAGGCCAACTTCCGGGCTGCGCTGGACACCGGTTATCCTGGCGGCGTCGAGACGATCTTCGTTCTCGAGGACGAGGAAGATCCCGCGTACCCTCTCGTCCGCCGGGCGATCGAGTATCACGCGGCTCGTGACGGCCCCGGGTTCGCCCGCATCGTGCTGGCGGGCAGGCCACCTGCCGGACGCACCGGCAAGATCAACAACATGATCGTGGGTGAGGCGGAGGCGCGGGGCGAGATCATCGTCTTCGGGGACTCCGACACCAGGCCCGACACGGGTGTGCTCACCAACCTGGTCGAGCACATCATGGCGGACGACTCAGCAGGAGCGGGCTTCGCCCCCGTGGTGAATCCATGCCGCCCGCGATCCGCGGGAGATGTCGGGTACGCGATCATCCTCAACGCATACCTCGTCGGTGGTATGGAGACGGCGCTCGGAGCGGGGCGCTCCCTGCCCTTCCTCATGGGCCAGACCATGGCCTTCCGTCGCTCGGCTCTGCGGGATATCGGCGGCGTGAAGTGCGCGGACGGGCAACTGGTGGACGACATGTACCTGGGCGCACGAATCGTGGACGCGGGTTACACGAACGTGATGGGCACCCACCCGCTGCATGTGATCAACCACGGACTCGGATTCAAGGGTTTCTTGAAGCTCTGGCGACGCTGGCTGTTCTGCGGTCGGGGGGGCATCCCATCCTCGTTCGCGCTCCCCTTCGTGATACGGGCCCTCAGCTACTTCACCGCGCTGGGCCTGGCCCTCGGGATGCTCGTGACCGGACACCCGTGGCTCGCTGCCCTGGCGGCCCTCGTCTTGACTCTGGAAGGGGTGCACTACGTGCGGCTTCATCGACTGGTCGGCGGAGCGCGTGTTCCCCTGCGCCACCTGTGGATGGCCTGGATGCCGTACCCGACGACGATCCCGATCGGGCTCTCGATGCTCCTCCGTCCCGAGCTCGACTGGCGCGGCCATACATACCGACTCGACAGGGCGGCGCGGCTCCGGTCTGCTGAATCGAGGTCGGGCGAGGCCTCACCGCGTTCCGGAGCACCGAGGTGATCAACAGGGACGGCCGTCTGGGACGTAAGCTTGGCGACTGGGTGGTGTGGTCCGCCCGTCACGCCCGCGCAGTGGTCGTATTCAGTCTCGCCCTTCTCATCCCGCTGGCGGGCTACGCCTGGACGCACCTGCGGGTGGATGCGGACACCGGAAACCTGGTCTCGGACCAGCTTGCCTGGCGACAGGCTCACGCCGCGCTCGAGAGCGCGTTCCCGCACCTCCTCGAAGACATGCAGATCGTCATCGACGGCCGCTCACCCGAAATCGCTGCCGAGGCCCAGCGGCGGCTCCATGACTATCTCGCTGCGCGAACCGACGTATTCAGCTTCGTGTATGCGCCGGGTGGGGGCGATTTCTTCCGGCGTCACGGCCTCCTGTTCGCCACGACCGAGGACCTCGAGCAGCTCCGCGCCCGAATGAGTGACTACGGCTCGATGTGGCTCGCCCTCGAAGAGGATCCGACGTTGACAGGCCTGGCTTCAGTCGTGGACGACATGGCCAGCGCCGACTCGGCGAGTGGACCGCCCGTCGCCCCGATTCTCCTGGCTCTCGGCGGAGCCTTCTACTCGAGCCGCAACGGGAACTACTTCACGTTCCCGTGGACGGATCTCATGCGGGGGCAGCGTTCAGGGGCAGTGGAACTTCGTCGGTTCATCCTGGCCAAGCCGATTCTCGACTACGCCTCGTCGAGGCCAGCCGGCGCCGCCATGCGTGCGGTTCGGGAAGGCGCCGGCGAGCTTGGCATGGATCACCGGGCCGTCCGGGTTCGGATCACGGGATCCGAGGCCTTTGAACACGAGTCGATCGATGCCGGCCTTTCCGACGTGCCTCGCCTGGTGACCGGGGCCTTGATCGCGGTGGCGATTATCCTCCTGGCCGGACTCCGATCGGTGCGTCTCCTGGCAGCGAGCCTGTGCGTGCTTGGGGCCGGGCTCGTGGGCACGGGGGCATTCGCGGCCGGCACCGTAGGCGACCTGAACATGATCTCGGTGGCGTTCGCGGTCCTGTACGTCGGACTGGGAATCGACTACGCGATTCACTTTTGCCTGAACTACACCGAGGCTCTGGGAGAGACCGGCGCGCACATCGAGGCTCTTCGCCTGACGGCAGAGCGAGCCGGCGTCGCGCTGTTTTTCAGCGCCGTCACCACAGCCCTGTGCTTCTACGCGTTCATGGTCACCGACTTCACGGGCGTCGCGGACCTCGGGAAGATCGGTGGAACCGGCATGCTGATAAGCTTCGTCGCCACCGTTGGCTTGCTTCCCGCCCTGCTCAGCCTGCGCCCGTTCCGACTCCCACAACCCGGACCCGAAGTGACCGGCGACGGGGTTGAGTACAGGTCCCGGCCG
>JABDQB010000219.1 GCA_013042495.1 Gemmatimonadota bacterium | reverse complement strand
GAAGTACGAGGCCAACTACGGTGAAGTGGTGGCGCCCGAGGGCGGCCAACCGCAGTTCCACTGATCCGTGAGGTTCCGCGTATACATCGCGATGAGCCTCGACGTCTACATCGCGACCCCGGACGGCGCCGTGGACTGGCTGGAGCCATTCTTCGAGGAGGACTACGGCTACGAGTCCTTCATTCGGGAGATCTCGTGCGCCGTGATGGGCAGGGTCACCTACGAGCAGGTTCTCGACTTCGGCGAGTGGCCGTATCCTGACCACGACGTCTACGTGTTGAGCCGGTCGGCGATCGATGGGCTTCCGGAGCGCGCTTTTGCCTGGTCGGAGGAGCCCGAGGCGCTCGTTGGCCGCCTCGAGGAGCGGAAACTGGATGGAGACTGCTGGTTGATCGGGGGTGGTCAGACCATCCGGGAATTCGAGCGGCTCGGCTACGTCGATGAGTACGAGGTGTTCGTGATGCCGGCCTTTCTCGGGGCCGGTATTCCGCTGTTTCCTTCGCCTTTCCCGGCGGGAGCGCTGCAGCTCGTGAGTGTGATGGCATGGGAGAACGGCGTCGTTCGCCTGCTGTACGGGCGGACCCTCGCAGGCGAGCAGGACCCACCGACGGACGGGAACCAGTGATGATACCTGACGGCGCGGCTCTGTTGGTGATCGACGTGCAGAAGGGCTTTGACGCGCCCGGGTGGGGCGGGCGCAACAACGCTTCGGCGGAAGACGTGGTGGCCCAGCTGCTCGAAGCGTGGCGGTCTGCCGGCTGGCCCGTGATTCACGCACAGCACGTCTCGTTGGAGCCCGGTTCGGCTCTCGGACCCGGGCAGGCTGGCGTGGAGATCAAGCCGGAAGCTGAGCCCAGGGCAGGGGAACCAGTGTTTCAGAAGAGCGTCAACAGCGCCTTCATCGGCACCGGCCTGGAGGACCACCTGAGGTCAGAGGGGATCGAGTCCCTGGTCATGGCGGGCCTGACGACCAACCACTGCGTGTCAACCACGGCCCGCATGGCCGGCAACCTCGGCTTCCGGACGTTCGTTGTTGCGGACGCCACCGCCACGTTCGATCGTCTTGGACCGGACGGCACGGTGTACCCCGCCGACCTCGTACACGCAGTCTCGCTGGCCAGCCTGCACGAAGAGTTCGCTGTGGTCGTGCCTTCGGCCGACGTGCTGGCCGCGGTGGCGGCCAGCGGGGATTGAATGTATCTCCAACAACAGGTGAAATGATGTGTCGTAACATAAGACCATTGTTTAATTTCGAGCCTCCGGCATCGAGCGACGAGGTTAGAGCAGCCTCGCTTCAATTCGTGCGTAAAGTCAGCGGTTTTCCGAAACCGTCGCAGGCCAACCAGGTGGCGTTCGATCGAGCGGTGGACGAGGTGTCGATGGCGGTGCAGGGTCTGCTCGACTCACTGGTTACCGCTGCACCCGCCCGGGACCGGGAGGTGGAGGCCGAGAAGGGCCGCGCCCGCGCACGGCGGAGGTACGAGCAACAGTCCGGAGCCCTACGACAAGCGAGAGAATCATGAAAGAGAAGAGCATCAAGTTGCTGAACGGCGTCGTGGCGGACGAACTCTCCGCGGTCCACCAGTACATGTACTTCCACTTCCACTGTGATGACCAGGGATATGACCTGCTTGCCGCTCTGTTCAAGAAGACGTCGATCGACGAGATGATACACGTCGAGGTCGCGGCGGAGCGCATACTGTTTCTCGGCGGAGACGTCGAAATGAAACCGGCGCACGAGGTGCAAAAGATCACGGACGTGCGCGAGATGCTCGTCAAGGCCCGCCAGATGGAAGAGGAAAGCATCGCCGAATACAACGAGTGGGCCAACCTGGCGTCCGAGAATCGCGACGCCGCGACGCGCAAGGTGTTCGAGGAGCTCGTGGCCGATGAGGAGCGCCACTTCGATCAGTTCGACCAGGAGATCGCCAATCTTGATCGATTCGGCGAGAAGTACCTGGTCCTCCAGTCGATCGAGCGCAGCAAGGCGATCTCGGCCGGAGGGGAGGAATAGTCATGGACCTCGGTGCGTTTTCCGTCAGCTTGACCGTGAAGGACTTGGGCGTATCCAGGGCGTTCTACCAGAAGCTTGGCTTCGAGGTGACCGGCGGGGCCGAGGAGCACAACTACCTGATTCTGGTGAACGGCGGCACGGTAATCGGCCTGTTTCAGGGCATGTTCGAGAAGAACATCCTGACGTTCAACCCCGGACTCGGTGGGCCGGGAATGGACAAACTGGAGGAGTTCACGGACGTGAGAGAGATCCAGCGGAAACTGAAGGAAAGTGGAGTCGACCTCACGGAAGAAGCCGACGAAGGCACGGAGGGCCCGGCGCACATCGCTTTCCTCGACCCTGACGGGAATCCGATTCTCATCGACCAGTTCTTCTAGTCAGGAGGTGGAGGCGAAGTGGCGGACGTGACGACTACTCGCATCGCCGCGGTGCAGGCGACCTCGGTATTCCTCGACCTCGAGGCGTCCGTGGAGAAGGCTTGCCGGCTGATTCGCCAGGCGGCTGGAGAGGGGGCGCGACTCGTCGTGTTTCCAGAGGCCTTCCTGCCGGGCTATCCGGTGTGGGTGTGGTTCATGCCGGGTGGGCACACGCACCCGTTGCGCGAGCTGTACTCCGAACTTCATGCCAACTCCGTGTCGATCCCGGGGCCAACCACCGAAGTCCTGGGAGCCGTCGCTGCGGAGTGCGGCGTCGCGCTGGCAATCGGAGTGAACGAGCGGAACTCAGAATCCAGCGACTCCACGCTGTTCAACACGCTGCTCTACATGGGACCGGACGGCTCGGTCCTCGGTCGCCACCGCAAGCTGATACCGACGACGGCCGAGAAGCTCGTCTGGGGCCAGGGCGACGGGAGCGACCTCGAGGTGTACGATCTGCCCTTTGGACGCCTGAGCGGGCTCATCTGCTGGGAGAATTACATGCCCCTGGCGCGGTATGCCCTTGCGGCCTGGGGCGCCCAGCTTCACGCGGCGCCCACCTGGGACCGGGGCGAGCCCTGGCTGTCCACGACGAGGCACGTCGCCAAGGAAGGAAGGGTCTTCGTGCTGGCGAGCTGCCAGGTCGTTCACAAGGACGATATTCCTGACCGGTTCTCGTTCAAGGAGAAATACCTGGGGGCCGTGGAGGGATGGCTGAACCCGGGCGGGACGGTGATCGTCGATCCCGACGGCAAGATCGTGGCCGGTCCCGCTGCCGAGGAAGAGACGATCCTCTACGCCGACGTGCGGCCTGACCAACTCGTCGGACCGCGCTGGCAGATCGATGTCGCCGGCAACTACGCACGCCCGGACGTGTTCGAGTTGCGCGTGCACCGCCGTGCGACGCCCGGGCTGAAAGTCGTCGAGCCGGTCGCCGACCCGATCGAGGACGAGGATCCGGCCGTCGAGCGCGAGTGACCCGGGCCCCCGGCGAAGGAACTCGGCCGGGGCCAGCGTTTAGGTCAGGGCATGCGAGAACGTGATCTGAGCCGACTCCGGTCGTTTACGATGGCGGCCCTCTTCGTATGGCTGTCGCCAGCGGTCACACACCCCCTTGCTGCGCAGGGCGCTGCGTCGCCCCCGTCCACCCTTGCCGAGAATTCGTCAGCGGATTCGATCGCTGCTGATCCGGTCGGGCCGCCGATGCCGCCGTTGTTTCTCCCGGATCGCATGGAGCGTCTGCTCGCCCGGGCCGAGAGCATGAGTGCGCTCACCAGCCTGATCGTCGCTCGCCGGGACAGCGTCCTGATCGAGAATTACTACCGTGGCCTGCGTCCTTCTCAGACGGTCAACGTGAAATCGGTCTCGAAGACTCTGCTGTCACCGATGGTGGGGATCGCGATCAGGGACAGCCTGCTGGACGGAGTGAACCAGCCGATCTCCGACCTGCTCCCCGATTACTTCGAGATCCTCGAGCGAACGGGCTCCCTCGATCCACGGAAGAACCGGATCGAAATCAGGCATCTGCTGAGTATGCGGACGGGCATCGAGACGGCGTCGTTCGGGAACTATGGAGCGTGGGTGGCTTCGTCCGACTGGGCGTACGATCAATTGCGGCGGCCCATGGTGTGCGATCCGGGCGACTGCCACGAGTACTCCACGGGAAGCACGCACCTGCTGTCGGTGATCCTGACGAGGCGCTCCGGGAAGAGCCTCCGCAGCTACATGCTCGACGAGCTGTTCCGGCCGATGGGAATTGCGCTGGGCGAATGGGACCGGGATCCGCAGGGTCGCTATCTCGGCGGGAACAACATGTCCCTGCGGCCGCGCGACATGTTGAAGTTCGGTCAGCTGTTCGCAAACGGAGGCCGCTTCAATGGACGGCAGTTGGTTCCCGAGGAGTGGATCACGACTTCGTGGCGTCCGACGGGCTCCTCGCCGTGGAACGGACACGGATATGGGTATCTGTGGTGGACGCGTCACTGGGGCGGTGAGCGTGCCTATTTCGCGTGGGGCTACGGCGGCCAGTTCATCGTGGTCGTGCCCCGACTCGATCTCGTGATCGTCGCCACCTCTTCGCTGCGCGATCGTGAACGGGGGCACACGCGTCAGATGTGGCGCTTCTTCGACCGGTACGCGGTTCCGGCGTTCAAAGTGGGCTGGGGAGCGGAGTCGAGAGACGAGGGCCTGCCATGAGATACTTCCGGTTCGCGTGCTGGGTGCCCGCCGCGGCGTGGATCTACGCGAGAAGCGTCGTCGATCGTTACGACGGTTGGGGCGCGTGGGCGGCAGCCCCCTTGCTCCTCCTGCCGGTGGCCGTAAGTGCCCTCTTCGTGGGGGTCGGACTGCTCCTGGTCGGCCGGTCGGGCACCGAACGGCGCAGCAGCTGGGATTGGATCGCGATCGGGGTGTCCTGCCTGCCGCTGCTGTGGATCGCTCTTCGCTTGATCACGAATTAGCTTCACGCATCATGCGAACGCTACCGACGTCCGGCGAGCCTGCTCCGTGAAGTGGCTGGCGTGGATCGTCCTGGCGTTCATCCTGCTGGTTCTGTTCGATCGTCTGCTCCTCGGCCTCGAGGCAAGGGGGCTGATCTTCTATCGCCGGACGCGAGGTGTGCGCGGTGGCGCCATGTACCATGCGCAGGAACTCGACTCGATCTTCAACCCGGGTATGCAGCACGTGCAGGAGGCCCACGTGAAGCATGAGCAGGAAGAGGACGAATCTGGCGATCCCCTCGCGCCACGGAATGCGGATCGGGCGACATGACCTCGACGCGTCCCCGCATCTATTTCTCTGCGTCGATCAGCGGTGGTCGGGAGGACGCCCCGCGATACGCGGCGCTGATTTCGGCCCTCACGCGCCATGGCCCGGTGCTCACGGAGCATATTGGCAGCGCGGACCTATCCGATGGCGGAGAGGAAGGACCCGGGGATCGCGAGATCTACGCCCGAGACGTCGCGTGGCTGAGGGAGGCCGACGTGGTCATCGCCGAGGTGTCCACGCCATCACTCGGCGTGGGATTCGAGGTGGCCCGGGCGGCGGTCATGGGCAAGCGCATCGTCTGTCTGTTCCGAACGGAGAGCGAAAGGCGGCTTTCGGCTATGATACGCGGGAATCCCGCCGTTCGGATCCTGGAGTACGGCGAGACCGATGACCCGCGGGAACTCGCGGACCGAGCGATGTCCCTGGCCCTGTCAGACGACGGACGGTCATGGGTTTGAAACGGCTGACCTGAGCAAACCATGAACGATCAATCCCCCGGGCCCCGGCGATACTCCGAAAACGAAGTCGGCCTGATCCTGCGCCGTGCTACCGAGATGCAGCGGGCCGAGCCGACGGCCCCGGATCCGGCGGGCTTGACGCTGGCCGAGCTGGAGGAAATCGCCGCGGAGGCCGGCATCGATCCAGCCCTGCTTCGTCACGCGGCGAACGAGCTACACGTCCTTCGGCCCCCGACCTTGGGAAGCCGCCTGGCGGGTGCTCCGGTGGCCATCGAAATCGAGCGCACGATCGAAGGCGAACTGCCGGCGGAGCGTCTGGAGGAGTTGGTCCCGACGATCCAGGCCGCCACGGCCGGTCAGGGAACCGCGAGCGCGGTGGGCAGGACGCTCACCTGGAGTTCACGAACCGAGTCCAACAGCTCGGCCCAGCAAGTGCTCGTTTCGGTGCGCGACGGGCAGACCCTGATCCGGATCGAGGAGAGCTTCGGCGGCCTCGCGGGAGGACTGTTCGGCGGGATCATGGGCGGCGTAGGGGGTGGAGTCGGTTTCGGCCTCGGCGGTACCCTTGGTGGTGTGCTCGGCTCGGTGGCCCTGGCCGTTGCGTTTCCCGTGATGATCGTGACGGGATCATACGTGTTGGCCCGGTCCATATTCACCGCCCAGGTCCGTCGCCGGCAGGCTGAAGCCCACACGCTCGTGGACCGTCTCACGGAACAGGTCGAGTCGGCGATCGCGGGGGAACGGACCGGTTTGAGTAAAGGGGACACGGTGGCGGTGCCGCCCGGGTGACGCCCGCAACCTCTCATGCGCCCGACAGGAGTTCGGCTGGAAAGGAGACATTCCGTGTATCGATTCGGGTATGCAGGCCTTGCCTGTCTCATCTCGATGACGCTGGCGGCCCCGGCTCAGGGCCAGACCGACGAGGACACTGACAGTCGTTCGGTCGAGCAGGTCGTCCGCGATGTGTACGACCTGGTATCGTGGACGGACGGGAACACACCGGACTGGGAAGTGGTCCGCGAGGTGTTCATCCCCGAAGCCCTCGTCGTGCTCCGCTATCCACCGGATCTCAAGGTCATGAGCGTCGATGGCTTCCTGCTGGATTGGCTCCGGTTCGAGAACCAGTTGGAGGAAGCGGGCGTGCGCGGATTCCAGGAGACCGTCACGTCCGCGGCGACCACCGAATTCGGTGACATCGCGCACGTGAGCGTGGTTTACGAGTCCAGCATTCCAGGGGCGGGTCGGCCCGCGCGACCGGGCGTGGACCTGTGGTCCCTGATTCGGATCGACGGCGGGTGGAAGGTCGTCTCCGTGGTCAACGAACTTCCGCGTGACGACCTCGCGATACCCGTGTTCGACGACTGACCCGGCCGGACCCCGGTCGAGTCTTGTGACGCGCCCTCCATGGGTGCGATCCTGTCGTTCTGTCGATCGAGTAAGGTCCGAGGAATAGGAGAGTCGATGCCGGCCTGTGCCATCATCTGGGACTATGACGGAACGCTGGTGGACTCACGCCATCGGAACTTGAGCGTGAATCGCTCGATCATCGAAGATCTTACGGGGCGGCCGTGGCGGGACTTCAGGGTCCTCCACTCGATCGAAGACTACGACGCCGCGGTGGCCCGCTGCACCAACTGGCGGGATTTCTACCAGCGCGAGTTCGGACTCAGGGAGGACATGCTGGAAACCGCCGGGCGAATGTGGACGCGTGGCCAGCTGACGGACGAGACCCCGGTGGAGCCCTTCGCCGGCGTGCCAGAAGCGCTGGACGCGCTGGGGCACCTGCCGCACGGGATCGTGTCGCAGAACTCGCGTCAGATCATCGAGGCCACGCTGGGCCCGCTCGGCCTCCGAGATCGCTTCGAGCACGTGCTCGGATTCGAGCAGGTGGCACCGGGAAGGCAAAAGCCGGCTCCGGACGGACTGCTGGACTGTCTTGCACGCATGAGCCGGCCCGGGCCGAGAGCCGCGTTCTACGTCGGAGACCATCCAACCGACGCCATGTGTGTCGCGCAGGCGCGGCAGGAGATGGCCGCCCGTGACCCCTGCATGGACGTCTGGAGCATAGCGGTTCTGTATGGGGGAGAGTCGACGGATGGCTGGCCCGAGCCTCCCGACTTCCTGGCCCGTACCCCGCAAGATATCGTCGCTATCGTGGATCGTGAGTCCCCGTGCCGTAAGACGCGGGACGAATCGTCGTCTGATCAGGCTCTCGAGGAGTCGCCATGAAGGAGCTGATGTCACTGGTCTGCGCGGCCGCCCTCCTGGCGCCGTGCGCGGTACAGGCGCAGGCGGGCGGAGGCCGACTGGAAGACGTTGAATCGCTGGACGGCATCCTCAACGCCTACTACGAGGTGGTGTCGCGGCCAGAGGGAACGGCCCCTGACCGCGAGCGGGACGAGTGGATTCATCACCCGGACGCCCTGGTCGCGATCACCGGCCTCGGAGCGGATGGGGCTCCGGCGATCCAGACGATGACGCTCGCGGAGTATCACGACCGCTTCGGCGCGGCAGATGCGGAAGCGTTCTTCGAGTGGGAGGTACACCGGGTGGTGCAGCGCTTCGGCAACGTGGCGCACGTATGGAGCACGTACGCGTCCAGCCGAGAGCCTGACGGCGAGGTGTTCGGAAGAGGGATCAACAGCATTCAGCTCTATCACGATGGCGATCGCTGGTGGATCACGAGCTGGATCTTCGACCAGGAGCGGGCCGGGAACGAGATTCCGGCCGAGTTCCTGCCGGACCGGGCGCCGGGACGGTGACCAGAGAGGGCGCGGATTCGTTCTGGGAAACCGAGGAGGCCGTCGAGCGATTCACGGGCAAGCAGCCCGACGTGCGTCTCCTCGAGCTGTTGCAGGGCTATCCGGAGCCGGGGAATGTGCGCGTCCTTGACGTCGGATGTGCCGCTGGCCGGAACACATTGGTCCTGGCTGAGCTAGGGTTCGACGTATACGCGATCGACAGTTCCGTTCCCATGGTCGGGCGGACTCGCGAGCGGGTCGCGGGGGTCATGGGGCCGGACGAAGCGGAGCGACGGATCACGCCCGGGCGGATGGAGGACCTCCGACGCTTTGAGGACGCATCGGTCCAGGTGCTGGTTGCACTGGGCGTCCTGCACCAGGCGACGAGCGAGACCCAGTGGAACGGGGCGATCAGGGAGATGAGCCGTTGCCTGGCTCCCGGCGGCGTCCTCCTCGTCGCTGCCTGGAGCCCGCGCTCGCGGCCGCACAGAGAGGCGATTCAGCGTGTCCCCGGCGAGAAGCACCTGTACGAGGGCTTTCACACCGGTACTCACTACCTGGTCGAGGCTCCCGAACTCGACACGGCGCTCGCCGGGGCGGGATTCACGACGGTGGTGCCGACGGAAGAGGTTCGGGTGGACACCGAGAACGGGTGGAGGGTCACGATCAACGCTCTGTACCGGAGAACCCAATCCTGACGGGAGGTCCTGTGCTGCCATGAAGCCAATCACACTTCCGGTCGCCATACTGCTCGCCCTGATCTCGTCGAGTCCGGCCCTCTCCGACGCACAGGAACCTCAGATCTTCGGGGTGAAGTCTCCCGACGGTCGGATCGAGCTGACCGTACGCGCGGGTGCGGACCTGACCTACCAGTTGGCGCTGGACGGCAGGGAACTCGTAGTCGCGTCGGCGATTGCGCTGCAACTCGCGGACGGGACGGCGATCGGTCCCGCGGCGACTGTCGTGTCGGTCGATCGGGCCGATGTCGACGATTGGTTGAAGCCGGTCGTACCCGAGAAGCAGGCTCGCATCCACGATCGGTACGCGGCGCTGTCCCTGGCCTTCGAGGGTGGCTGGGGGCTGGAGGCACGGGCGTACGATGAGGGCGTGGCATTCCGTTTTCGGACCGATGGCTCTGGCCCGATCGTGGTTGCCTCGGAAAGCTTCGCCGTGGACCTGGCGCAGGACCCTACGCTCTGGTTTCCGACGGAGGAGAGCTTCCTCACGCACTCTGAACGCCTGTACGAGCAGCTGTCGGTCAGTCAGGTGGAGTCCGGCAAGATGGCGCACCTTCCGGTACTCGCCGCGTGGACGGGCGGGCCGAAGCTGGCGATCACCGAGTCGGATCTCCGCGCGTATCCCGGACTGTATCTGGCCGGCACCGGCACCTCGGCGTTGACCGGTGTCTTCCCTGCATACCCGGCCGAGGTCGAACAGCTGAACGATCGGACGGTCCGCGTACTGAGCCGTGAGCCGTTCATTGCCAAGACCGCCGGGCCGAGGACGTTCCCGTGGCGGGTCTTCGTGGTCGCGGACGAAGACGCGGACCTGATCCGCAGCACCATGGTATGGCGCCTGGCGTCCCCACTTCGGATCGACGAGCCGTCCTGGATTCGCCCCGGGCAGGTCGCTTGGGACTGGTGGAACGCGCTCAACCTGACGGGCGTCGAGTTCGAGGCGGGAGTCAACACGGCCACGTACCAGTACTTCATAGACTTCGCAGCCGATCACGGCATCGAGTACGTGATCCTCGACGAGGGCTGGTCTGATCCCGCGGACCTTGGGAAGTTGAATCCGGACATCGACATGGAGGGCCTGTTCGCGCACGCCGCGGAACGCGGAATCGGGCTCATTCCGTGGGTCGTCTGGAAGTCCCTGGACGATCGTCTGGACGAATCCCTGGATCGGTTCGAAGCGTGGGGCGCCGCCGGAATCAAGGTCGATTTCATGCAGCGCGACGACCAGCCCATGGTCGAGTACTACTGGCGAATCGCGGAAGCCGCAGCCCGCCGACGCCTGTTGGTCGACTTCCATGGGGCCTACAAGCCGACCGGGCTGCGTCGTGCCTATCCCAACGTCGTGACCCGGGAGGGAGTCCGCGGCCTCGAGCACGTGAAATGGAGCTCCTATCCGACGCCCGAGCACGATGTCACCCTGCCGTTCATTCGAATGCTCGCCGGCCCGATGGACTACACACCGGGCGCGATGTTGAACGCCAACGAAGAACAGTTCAAGCCGGTCTTCGACCGCCCGATGAGTTTGGGCACGCGGGTACACCAGATGGCCATGTACGTGGTGTATGAGAGCCCACTGCAGATGCTGGCGGATTCGCCGTCGCACTACCTGCGGGAATCCGAGTGTACGGCGTTCATTGTTGAAGTCCCGACCGTCTGGGACGAGACACAGGTGCTGGAGGCGAGCGTGGGCGACTACGTGGCCGTGGCGAGGCGATCGGGAAACGCCTGGTACGTGGGAGTCATGACGGACTGGGAGCCACGGGACATGTCGCTGGACACGGGGTTCCTCGGCGACGGCCTGTGGTCCGTCGAGGTGTTCAGGGACGGGCGAAATGCAGCCCGGAATCCCGAGGACTACCGGAGGGAGCTGCTGGAGATCGAAGCGGGCGAGCCCCTGGCCGTCAACCTCGCGCCGGGCGGTGGTTGGGTGGCGAGACTGGTGCGAGCGGCGGAGCGGCCTCTCTGATGGCCGTCGGAGCCCGCGAGAGGGCCGCACTGCTCGCCCTGGCCCGCGATTCGGTGGAGCGGGCCCTGGTCGGTGGACCGGCGCCCCATCTGGTACCCCTACTGGCATCCTTCACGGATCCGCGCGCGGCCTTTGTCACCATCCGGCAGGCCCAGACGGGAGGTCTGCGCGGCTGCCGCGGCGAATGTCCCGCGCGCCACACGCTGCCGGAGTGCGTTCGCCGTGCGGCGGTGTCGGCGGCGTTCGACGATCCGCGATTTCCGCCAGTGACCCTGACTGAACTCCCGGCTCTCCGGTTCGAGATCAGCGCCCTCACGACTCCTGAGCCGATCCGCTCGGATGATGTTGTCGTCGGCACGCACGGACTCCTCCTGTCGAGTGGAGGTTCCCGCGGGCTGCTCCTTCCCCAGGTGCCGATAGAGCAGGGCTGGGACCGAGAGACGTTTCTCGACGGCCTGTGTCACAAGGCCGGCGTTCCGGCGGGTTCGTGGCGCAGGCCTGAAGCGACACTCACCGCCTTTGAAGCGGAGGTCTGGGCCGAGCCGTAGGAGCCTCCCCGCGCCCTACCGACTTGCCGACCCGCCCCGAACCTCCCCAAAGTGGTCTCGTCACCTCGTGACCCACTGGAGGATGCCGCGCATGAGAATCGGATCGATGG
>JABDQB010000217.1 GCA_013042495.1 Gemmatimonadota bacterium | reverse complement strand
CCTACCACCATCAGGGCCTCGAGCTCCACGGCCGCCTGCAAAAGCTCGAAGTTGGAGGTGAACGTCTGTCCGGCCAGGATTCGCTGGCCTTCCAAAGCTTCCCCTCGATATCCGAGGACTTCCGCCCGGATGTTCTGCAAACCAGGGAGAACCTCGTTGATGAAGTAGAAGCCCTGTGCGTTTGTGATGTTCGCCAGGGTGGTTCCATCCACCCGCACCAGCGCACCGGCGATCGGATCGCCAGTCGCGGAATCGGTAACGCGTCCCTGGACCTTGCCGGTAGTGGCCTGGGCCAGAGTTGCGGACGGAAGAAGCAGGGAAAGTAGGACGAGGAAGGCCGCGATCTTGCACGACCAACTGAGTGCGGGCGCGACCGAAATACTGGGCCGCACGAGGAACGCCCGAGACATGGCCCGACCTCCCGAGAATCGGAGGATCTGCTGCTACTGCTGAGTATTCCGTACGGAGTCGGGGCGCGACTTCCGCATAGCCTCGAGTGTGTGACGAGGGCGTCAGGCCTCCGTCACGCGGTGGGGCCGCTTGTTTTGGGGGGACAGGTAACTTAGCGCAGGAAGTCTCTCCGCGCAAAAGTCTCTGCCTGTGAGACTTGAGGTGACATCTGGGGGACTGGGAATCGAGCGCGGACCCGGTCTCCGGCCTACATTGCGAGTCGAGGCTGGATCGATTCAAGCAGGCAGGAGGCCGCATGGCAGCCAGCGAAGGCCATCGTCTGAGCAAGGAGCTGACCCTTCTCGACGTGTACGTCATCGGGACGGGCTCCATGCTCAGCGCCGGCTTCTTCCTCCTGCCCGGAATCGCGGCTTCCAAAACCGGTACGTCGGTCGTACTGGCCTACTTTTTGGCCAGTGTGCTGGCCGTGCCCGCGTTGCTCAGCAAGGCGGAGCTGGGAACGGCCATGCCGCGGGCGGGCGGCGTCTACTACTTCCTGGACCGAAGCCTGGGGCCGATCGTGGGAACGGTCGGTGGACTCGGCACCTGGCTGGTGCTGGTCCTGAAGAGCGCCTTCGCTCTCCTGGGCATGGGCTATTATGTCGCCCTCGTCGTGAGCTTCCCCGCGAAATCCGTCGCCGTTGCCCTGACAGTCGTGTTCGTCGTCCTGAACGTGCTGGGGGCGAAGGAGTCGAGCGGCCTCCTGCGAGTGCTGGTGACCCTGGTGCTCGGGTTCCTGGCTCTGCTCGTGTTGCAGGGAGCGGTGTCGCTCTTGGGCGGTCCCGGAAGCGCCGCATTCCACGGCAGCTCAGAACCGCTCTTCACACACGGCAGCAAGGGCCTCGTCTATACCATCGGCCTGGTCTTCATCTCGTTCGCCGGCCCGATCAAGGTCGCCAGCATCTCCGAGGAGGTTAAGGATCCGGATCGGAACCTTCCTCTGGGGATGTTCCTGGCCCTCCTTACGGCATCCGCGGTGTACGTGGTGGGCGTCTGGCTGATGGCCGAAGTGATCCCGACGGATGCATTTCACGTGGACAACACTCCCGTCGCATCGGCCGGCAAACGGCTGTTCGCCTGGCTGCCGGGACCGTTGGCGACGAGCCTCGTGCTGGTTCCGGCGATCGCGGGACTGGCGGCGGCCGGCAACGCGGGGATCCTGGCAGCCTCGCGCTATCCGCTGGCCATGGGGCGCGACCGACTGATTCCAGAGGCTTTCGGCAGGCTGGGCCGCACCGGCTCGCCTACCCTGGCCCTGATTGCAACAGGCACCGTGATGGCTTTCGTGATCTTGACACTCGACGTGGAAGGACTCGCGAAGCTCGCCAGCACGTTCCTCCTCTTGATCTTCGCCCTGGTGAACCTGGCGGTGATCGTGATGCGGGAGAGCCGAATCGAGGCGTATGACCCCGGTTTTCGATCGCCCGGCTATCCCTGGGTGCAACTCGTGGGCCTGCTCGCTCCCGCCATCCTGATCGGGGTCATGGGAACCGGGCCCATCCTGTTCGCCATCGGCCTCGTGGGCGCGTGCCTCGCCTGGTACTTCTACTACGCCCGCGACCGGGTGGTCAGGAGCGGAGCCCTCCTGCACTGGTTCGAACGACTCGGCCAGGGTCGTTTCGAGGGTCTGGATCCGGAGCTTCGGGGAATCCTCAAGGAGAAGGGGGTTCGGGCCGAAGACGCATTCGACGAAGTCGTGGCCCGGAGCTTCACCCTGGATCTGGGGCCGAATGAGACGTTCGAGGAAGCCACGAGGCGCGCGAGTGAGCGCCTCGCGCAGCGGCTCCCGGTCAGCGCGGAGCACCTCGCCGAGGGCTTCCTGCACGGTACGCAGACGGGCGCCACCCCGGTCTCGCACGGCACGGCGCTGCCCCACCTGCGCGTCCCCGGGGCCACGGCGCCCGAGATGGTCCTCGTGCGCTCGCTGAGCGGCTTGACGGTCGAAGTGGGCGATCAGTTCACGGACGAGCGGCACGGCACTCTGATCCACGCCATCTTCTTCCTCGTCAGTCCGGAAGAGAACCCGGGCCAACACCTGCGCCTTCTCGCGGGCATCGCTGGACGGGCAGATGATGACGACTTCATGGATTCGTGGCTCGCGGCCGAAGACCCGGTGGAATTCCGGGAAGCCGTGTTGCGCGACGAGCGGTTCATGTCGCTGCACGTAGCCGGGCATGGACCTTCGTCCGGGCTGGTTGGAAAGGAGT
>JABDQB010000216.1 GCA_013042495.1 Gemmatimonadota bacterium | reverse complement strand
CGGCCTGATCGTCGAGGTGCATCCCGATCCGCCGTACGCAGCCAGCGACGGCAGACAGAGCCTCACACCGGAGGCCTTCGCCCAACTGATGAAGGACCTCACTTCCGTGGCCCACGCCGTGGGACGGAGTCTCGGTTCGGAGGAACCCTGAGGCGACGTATTGCGTTTCCGCGAACGAAGAGCGAGATTTAGTGTAGACTAAATTCTGGTGCGCTCGTGGCGCCGGGTTCGTTCGACGGAGAGACAATGTCCGGGTACTGGTGGATCCTGCTTCTGTTATCGGGCGTCGTGGCCTGGTGGCTTCCGCGCCATGGGGTGGCGGCTCGCCTGTCCCGCTGGCGCGACGTACGGCATCGCGTGCGCGTGGAGGACGCCCTCAAGCACATGCTTGCGGCGGAGCGTAGAGGCGTCCTTGCGACGGCCGAGTCCGTGGCCGGCGCCGTCGGGATCGGGGCGTCGGCGTCCACGTCGCTCATCGAGGAAATCGAGAGCGAGGACCTGCTCGAGATTCGGGCCAATGCGCTCTCTCTGACCCCCAGCGGCAGGGAGTACGCGCTGCAGGTGGTACGGGCGCATCGGCTGTGGGAGCGTTATCTCGACGACGAAACGGATCTTCCCCTCACCGCGATTCACGGGGCCGCCGACCGGGCGGAGCACCGGCTGACCGTCGACGAGGCGGACCGACTGGACGCCCAACTCGGCCACCCGCCAACCGATCCACACGGTGACCCCATTCCCACGACCGAGGGCCGGATCGCCCCGTTTCCCGGTGTGCCGCTGACGGACTACCCCATGGGAGAAGACGCCGAGGTCACCCATCTCGAAGATGAGCCGCCCGGCGTATTCGAGACGATCGTGAAACTCGGCCTGGCGCGCGGAACGCGGCTTCGGGTCACCGAGCGGCGACCCGGCCTGGTTCGAATGGAGATCGACGGGCGCACGGTATCCCTTCCGTCCGTGGCGGCATCCAACGTCCACGTCGGGCAGGTTCGGGAGGTGCCGGAACCGGTCGCCGGGTTGATCCCGCTGGCTAGACTGGCCAGGGGTCAGGATGGAGAAGTCATCGGTATCGACGACAGCATTCGTGGACTGACCCGGCGACGCCTGCTTGATTTGGGCGTTACCCCTGGAACGGTGATCCGACCCGAGCTCGAGCCGCTGTTCGGCCGCCCACGTGCGTTTCGCATCCGCCAGACCCTGGTGGCCCTGAGGGACGAGCAGGCGGAGGGTATCCTGGTTCGGCCGCTGCGGGAGCGGACCCTGAGCCTGGTCGCCGATGACGAGCGGGCGGTTTCGTGAGCGGCTGCGAAGTCTGCCCTGCCTACGAGCAGCTCACGCGCATGGGCATTTCCATGGGGAAATACGACCGCGTCGTGGCTCTCGCCGGCAATCCGAATACCGGGAAGTCGACTCTGTTCAACGCGCTCACCGGTCTGCGGCAGCACACCGGTAACTGGCCGGGGAAGACCGTGACCAGGGCGGAGGGAGGCTTCGAATTTCGGGATGTGCGCTTCAAGCTGGTGGACCTGCCAGGCACATACTCCCTGATGGCCGCGTCGCAAGACGAGGAAGTGGCTCGCGACTTCCTCCTCTTCGCGCGGCCCGACTGCACGGTGGTGATCACCGACGCCACGGCGCTGGAACGCAACCTCAACATGGTGCTCCAGGTGATGGAGGTCACGAGCCGGGTCGTCGTCTGTGTCAACCTCATTGACGAGGCCGAGCGCAAGGGCATTCACGTGGACGCCGAAGAGCTCTCGGCCGAGCTTGGAGTGCCCGTGGTCCTCACATCGGCCCGCTCGGGGCAGGGCGTCCGAGAACTCGTGGAGACGGTCTATGAGGTGGCCGAAGGTACACGAACCTCGACTCCTCGCCTCGCCGAGCCGCCGCCCCCGGTAGCGGCCGTGTTGGAAGAGCTTTCGCCGCTGGCTGCTCTCGCGGCGCCGGATGCCGAGCACCCGCGGTGGATCGCCTACCGCCTGCTGGACGGAGACCACCGGGTGCGCCAGGCGCTGGCCGTGGGCGAATTCGCGGTGGAAGAGGAGAATGGTCGGGAGCAGGAGGCACAGGAACTGGTGGCCCGGGCGGACGAGCTCAGGCCGACATTGGGAGAAAATTTCCGCGATGCTACGGTGGAGGCGCTGTACGCGCGTGCGGAGGTTGCGGCGGCCCGGGCGGTGCGCGAACGGGGCTCCAACCGCATGCGCAAACTGGACCAGCGCATCGACCGAATCGTCACGTCGCCCGTCCTGGGTCTCCCGATCATGCTCGGTCTGCTGAGCCTCGTATTCTGGCTCACGGTGATCGGCGCCAACGTGCCTTCACAGATGCTGGCCAGGATGTTCTTCGCCGTGGAAGCG
>JABDQB010000215.1 GCA_013042495.1 Gemmatimonadota bacterium | reverse complement strand
TGCCGGAGGTTCCATGAAGGGTCTCTCGATATTCGTCGTGCCGGCCATCTCCCTCGCTGCATGCGAGCCGCCGAGGTCCCTGCCTGCCGAACCGGAGGAGCGCTGACATGGCCCGGGTCCTGGTCCTGGGGGGCGGGTTCGGTGGGGTGTCCGCGGCCACGGAGCTAAGCCGGGCGCTGGGTGACGACCACGAGGTGATCCTCGTCGACCGGTCTTCGCACTTCGTGATGGGTCTGAGAAAGCTCTGGGCCCTGGTCGGCCTCGGACGACTCGAAGACGGCAGCCGCGACCTGAGCCTGCTGCGTGGCCAGGGCATTCGCTTCGAGCCGCGAGAGATCCTCTCCATCGATCCCGCGGGCCGGGGCGTCACGACTGACCGGGGCGACCTCGCCGCCAATTACCTCGTGGTGGCGCTTGGAGCCGAACCGCGTCCGGATCTCGTACCCGGGCTTGCCGAGCACGGGCACAACGTCTGGGCTGCCGCCGGCGTACCGGCACTGAAAGCCGACCTCGAAGCGTTCGACGGCGGCAGCATCGTCATCGCCATCGCGGGAATGCCGTACACGTGTCCCCCGGCCCCGTTCGAGTGCGCCATGCTGCTGGATGACTTTCTGCGCGAAAGAGGGATTCGGGGCCGCGCATCCATCACCGTCACGACGCCCAAGCCGATCCTCCTTCCGAACGCCGGGGTCGCGGGATCCGAGTGGCTGGCGGAGCAGCTTGCGGCCCGCGGCATCTCGTATGAGACCGGCCTGGAGGTGAAGTCCGTGGAAGAGGGAACGATCGACTACGGGGATGATAGGCTCGACTTCGATCTCCTGATCGGCGTTCCCCCGCACCGGCCGCCGCCTGTCGTCGCGGAGTCGGCCCTCGCCGGCCCCAGAGGATGGGTGAGCGTCGACCCTGGAACCTTCGAAACGAGTCATGCGGGCGTCTTCGCGATCGGCGATGTCACGAAGGTCAGCCTGGCGAATGGCCTTCCGCTTCCGAAGGCCGGGGTCATGGCCGATCTGGAAGGCCAGCGAGTGGCCGCTGCGATCGCAGCACGCGTTTTGGGGCTCGAGCCGCCGGGTCTGTTCGACGGGCGGGGCTTCTGCTTCCTGGAGATGAGCAAATCGACGGCCGCGCTGATCGAGGGATCGTTCTATGCGCGACCGGAGCCGAGAGTCGTCATCGCCGGCGAGTCAGAAGACCACGCCGGGCGCAAGCACCGATTCGAGCAAGAACGCCTGGAGCGCTGGTTCGGCGGTTGACCCGTCCCTCCAACTCGGACCGATCAGTTCGCGGGGGCCCCGTCGCCCGCGCCTTGCCGGTAGATGTGCACGTCTCGCTGCGGGAACGGAATCGACACGCCCTCGGCGTCGAACCGCTGCTTGACGGTTTCAGTCACATCCCAGTAGACGTCCCAGTAATCGCCGGTGAGACACCATGGACGGCAGACGAAATTCACCGAGGAATCCGCGAGCTCGTGCAGCCGGACCACGGCCTCGGGGTCGTCGAGGACCAGTGGGTGTTCGGCCAGCACCTGTTCCATGATCCGCTGGGCTTTCGCCGCATCATCGCCGTAGCCAATCCCGAACACGAGGTCCACCCGGCGGGTGTCCTGGGCGGTAACGTTGTTGATCACGTCGCCCCATACCTTGCTGTTCGGCAGGATGAGCACCTGGTTGTCCAGGGTGGTGATCACCGTCGACACGAGGGAAACGGAGGCTACCTTTCCCTTCACGCCGGCCGCACCGACCACGTCCCCGACATCGAACGGCCGGTAGAACATGATCATCAGCCCGGCCGCGAAATTGGAGAGCGTGTCCTGAAGCGCGAAGCCCAATACGAAGCCGGCGATTCCGAGACCCGCCAGCATCGGCCCTACATCGACGCCGAACACGGATAGCACGACCAGGAAACCGAGTAGCCACACGACCTTCGAGGCCATCCCGACCACCAGCCGACGGAGTATTTCGCTGGTGTCGACTTTCCCCGAGGACACAGCCTTGTCGATGGCCTTGCGGGCAAGGCGCGCCAGGATGCCGAAGACGAAGATCACCAGAAGGATCGTTACGATCTTGACCATGAGGTTCGGAGCGTTGTCGGCCAGCCAGAGCCGAATCGAGGTCCACCGGGTGGCGACCAGGCTGCCCACTACCTCCGGGTCGAGGATACTCACGCCGATGTCGCCCGTGGCCTCGAGCAGCAGGGGCCTGTAGTCAGCCGTTTCGAGGTCACGGCGACGCAGCAGGTCCGTCATGGCCTGGAGGCTCAAAGTGGTGCCTCGCAGCTTCTCGTCCAGGCCGAACAGCGTTTGCTGGATCGCAACCGTGTCGGCGCCCGCCGTCCTGGCCCGGTCGACGAGAGCATCGCGTTGATCGAGGGCCAGCTCGATTCGCGCGGCGATCGTAGCCGCCCGGTCTTCCAGCCGGCGATCGAGCAGCGCCACATCGGGTCCGAGGTCCGCTCCCACGACTTCGGCGGCCTCGATGTCATCCACTGCGGCCTCGATGAGCTCATCCAGGTCTACGTTCAGCTCCGTGAGCTGTACCTCGATCGCGAGCAGGTCTTTCGGAGCCGCCTCCGGGCCCGCAATGCGAAGCTCCGCGATCTTCGCCTCGACGTCCTCGACGTGGGCGCGAATGAAGTCGGATTCCCGCTCGAGAGCCACCCGGATTCGTGCCGTGGCGTCTGCTCTCTCCTCGCCACCCTCGCGCGCAGCTTCCGTGGCGTCCACCATTTCGCCGAGCAGCGCGTGGTGTTCTCTCCACCGCCGGGCCAACTGGTCGGCGAACAGGTCACGGTCTTCGCCTACCGAGTTCTCGAAGCGTAGCTGCAGGTACCCGATTCTCGCCTCGATTCGGCCCAGCTCCGTCAGCAGCTCGGGCATGGGATCGACCGAAGCGTCGTCCTGCGCGATGGCCGGAGCGACTGACCAGCCGACGGTGAGCAGAAGGACAACCAGCGTGCGCAGCGTGGTCTTCATGGGGATATTCCTGTCGGTCGCGGGAGTCCTGGAATTCTGGGCATGGGGAGTTTGTCCTGCCGCGCCGCGTTTGACAACCGTCCGAGGCAGCATCAGGTGTCTGGCGTGCCGCGTGGGCCCAACAGAGCTCCTAGTGCGGTACGCCAAGAAGAAGTTCAAAGCTACGCGCGAACGCACGGTAAGCTCTGCGCACCGTCGGCTCACTGTTTCGCCAGTTGCCGAGGAAAGTACTGTCGGCTGCGGCCAGATAGGGATACGGATTGGCTTCCCAGATCATGATCTCGCCGGTGGGGGTGGTCGCGAAGTCGAAGGCCAGGAACTCGAGTTCCAGGCAGGCTCCGGCACGCCTGAAGACTTCTTCCGATTCGAGCGGAGCCTCAGCGAATTCGCCCTCCAGCTCGAGCGCCCGGCGAATGCCCAGTCTCCGGGCGGCGAAAGCAAGTGCCGGCTTTCGAAGCCTGCCGAGCGCGCGAAACCTCCTCCGCCACGACTGGTAATCCGCGTACACGGACGTCTCCTGGCTCACCACCGGTGTCCGGGCGAAGAAGAGGCTATACGGCACGCAGACGTCACCGATCAGCAGCACCCGCTTCCTGTGGTAGTGCCGGCCCCAGAGGTCCCGGGCCTCGGAGCCCGCTCGCGGCCCTCTCACGTCCATGAGCGGTGTCGCGATCGCCCGGCCGGGGAGTCCCGCCATCTGCACGGACGCGACGTCGCGCCTGGTGCGCAAGACGATCGTGCCCTCCTGGCTGAAGGACTGGCTACCCCTGACGAGCAGCGGTAAGCCAAAACGCTGGACGCAGTCGTCGAGATCATCCAGGCTCTCGATCAGGATGGCCGGTGGGGAGGGGAGCGCGGCCTCCTGGAATCGACGAGCCTGAGCGGCCTTGTCGTAGTTGGCCAGCGCCGTTGGGCGATTCATCATGGGCAGGCGCCGGCGTTGGGCTTCTTCCTGGATCGCGAGCGTCTCTGCATAGCAATCCGGGTACTTGATCTTCAATGGGTCGGCGAGCCAGAAGAAGATGCCGCGGACATCGTCGAGAACCGGGGGGGCGGTCCCTGTCTCGTGAACCCGGATTCGGCGGGCAAGATCCGGCCTCTCTGCCCGTAGCCAGTCGAGAATATGATCCCCATACTGTGGCATTCGACCCCTATCGGGCCCGTGTCTGACCACGAGAACTGTGTCAACCAATTCGTCCAGGCTCTCTTCCTGATGCGAGCTTTGGGAATCAAACTCCAGGTGCAGCCCGCCTCTGCCGCAGAATGGAGTCTGAAGTGACACGAGACGATGCACAACCGGACCGACGTTGCCCACGTCGGTCCGCAACATGCGGTTTCGGGCCATGTGGTGCGTGATCCCGGCAGCCGGTCGCGGCACTCGGATGGAAGGCCTCACTGACGGTCGACCGAAGGCGCTCCTCGAGATCTCGGGGAGAACGCTCATCGAGCATCTGCTGGATCGTCTCCGCGGGCCGGTCACGGACGTATGCCTCGTAACCGGGCCGGGTGAGGCCGAGAGCTTTCGACGGATCCTCGGCGAATCGTACGGGGACCTCTGCGTCCACATTGCCGTGCAGAACAGCCCCGTTGGAGTGGCCGACGCGGTCAGGCGGGCCGAGGCGTTGGTCAACGGACCGTTCATGGTAGTGATGGGAGATTGCTGGTATGACCGGGATCTATCGAGCTTTCCCCAGCAGTGGCAAAGCGCGGACACCGCCGGCGCTGTGCTCGTCGAACCGGCGGACGCTGCGGGCGGACAGCCGATCGGTCTCGTGACCCTGACAGAAGAGCGGGTTACGGGGATGATCAAGGCTCCGTGGTCGGGCCAGGCCGACTTGCGCGTATGTGGCGCGTTCTTGTTTCCACTGAAGTTCTTTACGTCTGCTGCCGCCGCGCACCGGCCCGAATCCGGTGAGCACGAACTGGAAGACGTCGTCCAGGAGCTGATTGCCGGCGGCGCCACGTTCCGCGCCATTCGATACGAGGGATGGCGTCGGAACATCAACACGCCAGCTGACCTGCGAGCGGTCGAAGAGCGGGTCGACACGCTGTCAGATCCTGCCGCCATCAATTCCAGCGAATAACTGGGCTGCAGAAATTCCCGTATCTTCCTGATGTGGCCGTTCCCGGAGGAAAACAGACGCGGAGGCTCAGATGTATCGTTACCTGCCACTCGCTATCGGCGCCATCGCTCTTGGCGCCTGCTCCTCAGCCACCTCGCAGTCGAGCGCGAGTCTGACGCCCGCCGACGTGCTCGACATGGGGATCGACATGTTCGGCGTCGTGCCGGACATTCCGCACCGGCAGTACCTCGGCGAGTCCGGCGCTCTCGGGGTCAACCAGACTCCGACCGTCTATCGGTGGCTCTCGGAACTCACGCTTCTCGACCGAGGTTCTACCGATACCCAGATTGCGGTCCAGGATCTTCAGCGCGCCGGGCTTCCCATGCTGGAGGAGGGGACGCGACTCGACTTCGTCGGGGGCATGTACGAAGACGTTCGATACAGGCTGGCGGGTGCGTTGACCCGGATTTCGATCTCAGGGCACTACGACATCAGACTCACGGTCGACTGGCAGTTGTACGATACGGACACGGAATCAATGGTGTTCGCGGGATCGTCCAACGGATTCGCCCGCGGGCAGAATCTCGGTCTCACCGGCATGCAACCGAACGCGATGCTGGACAGCTTCCAGGACTGTCTCGGAAACCTGCTGGGGGCGGACGCTTTCGCCGCGGCGATCGCGGCGGAGGACGTTCCGGGCTAGGCCGTTCCTGTATCAGGGCGCCCTAGCGCTTTGGCCGGCGTCTCAGCCGTTCAAGCAGCCTTTCGGCAGCAGGGCCGGTATCACAACCCGGCGGCCGCGGTCGGACGGGTTCCGGCGGGCGAGGTGGCCGGGGCGAGCACGGCGGTGTCGGGAATCGGTATGGCTTTTTGCGGTCTCGGGGTGCATGGCCGCGTTGGCTTCTCGCCATGGCTGGATCTCCTCCGGGTCTGAGTTTGCCGGGCGCCATGTCATAGTACGCCAGGACGCAGCCAGAAGGTTCGCGGCCCGGGTGCAACCGACCTTAGATTCGTCGACGCATTTTCACGTGGTGTTTGCCGCGGCTACCGGAGGGCACGCGGCGACCCCCCGGAATCGTAGGAGTGAAGCGTGAACGGCGAACGCAAGCCAGGCGTTCTCGATCGTGCCTTGCGCCTCTTCGCGGAAGTGAAAGCGGGAGAGGGCGCCAACGTCGTCATCCTTGCGGTGAACGTCTTCATCCTCCTCACCGCCTACTCGATGATGAAGCCGCTCCGGGACGGGCTGATCCTCGGCGAGAAGGGGCCCGAATTCACCGCCTACATGTCGGCGGCGATGGCGTTCCTCCTGATTCCCGTGATCGCCGGCTACGGGAAGCTGGCCGACCGTTTTCCGCGGCGCCGGCTGATCAACGTGGTCACGCTGTTCTTTGCCGCCTGCTGTCTGGTCTTCTTCCTGGCGGGGACGGGAGGGCTTCAGATCGGGATCGTCTTCTTCATCTGGATCGGAATCTTCAGCGCCATGATCCTGGCCCAGTTCTGGGGTTTCGCGAACGACCTCTATACGAACGAAGAGGGGGAGCGGCTGTTTCCGATCGTAGCGGTCGGAGCCGCCGTGGGGGCGATCGCCGGCGCGACCATCGTCAAGGAGATGATCATTCCTCTCGGGCTCTACCTTCCGATGCTATTCGCCGGCGCCCTGCTGGTCATGAGCCTGTTTCTCACGAATTGGGTGGACCGGCGGGAAAGGCAGCGTACGGAAGGCGCCGTGGACCCGGGATCGAGTACGGCGTTTGCGCCGGCGGCCACCGGCGAGTTCCGCATGGACACGGGGGAATTCAAGAACCTCAGGGAAGCTCTCAGGGAGGCGCTCGAGAAAGAGGCCCGAGGTGAGACCGTCGCCGACGAACCCAAAAGGGCGGAGCCGGCGGAGCCACAGATCGAGGCCGGACGTGGTGCCTTCGCCATGGTCTTCAAGACGAGGTACCTGCTCTACATCGCGATCCTGATCCTGATCCTGAACTGGGTCAACACCAATGGCGAGAATCTCCTCCGATTCCTGATCACCGACTCAGCGCAGACGGCCGTCCAGTCCGGCACGGCCGCCGCGGCCACCGTTGAGCAATACATCGGCGATTTCTATGCCGGGTTTCACAAGTGGGTGAACATCGCGGCTCTGGTGATACAGCTGTTTCTCGTTTCACGCATCATCAAGCACGCTGGGATCCACGTGGCTGTCATGATCCTGCCGCTGATCGCGCTCGGGTCTTACGCCCTGATCGCCGTCTATCCGGTGCTGGAGTACGTGCGGTGGGCCAAGACGGCCGAGAACGCCACCGACTATTCGCTTCAGAACACGGTGCAGAACGCTCTCTTCCTGCCCACCACGCGCGAGCAGAAGTACAAGGCAAAGCAGGTCACCGATTCGTTTTCCAAGCGCGCCGGAGACACGCTCGCGGCTCTCACGGTGTTTGTCGTAGTGACCTTTACCGGTACGAGCATCCGTGCCTTTGCTCTCCTGAACCTCCTGCTGGTGCTGATCTGGCTTGCCGTCGCCTACCGAATCGGGCGCGAGTACAGGGAGCTCGTCCGGACCGGGCGTCCACCGGTATGAATTCGAGAGCGAGAAGCCCGTGAACGAAAGCGCTCGTCGCTTCACCTCGATCGGCCGGCCCGTGGACCGGCGCTATCCTACGAACCGGGCGGTCGCCAGCCTGTCGCTGGCGGTGATGATCCTGGGATTCATCGTGCGTCGCATGGCCGGCACGCCCTCGCCCGAGGCGTCCTTCGGCAGTCTGCTGATGGCCATCGGGTTCTTCCTGGCGTGGGCCATGGCGCGCGAGCTGGATCCGGACCACGATCTGTCCGCGTTCGTCGCGGCGGCCGTGAGCCTCATCCCGCTGGCGGTCCTTGGGTCGCCCGACTTCGCCGCCACCCTTCTCGTTCTTCTATTGCTCCGGATCCTGAACCGGACCGTCGGGCCGGCTGCGCGGCCGCTGGACACGTTCGCGATCCTGGCCCTTGTCGGAGTGGCAGTATGGAGGGGATACCTGGTGCTGGCGGTCGCTGCCGCCGCGGCGCTCGCGCTGGACGCGGTGCTCAGGCCGCCGCATCGCGTTCACCTGGCCGCTGCGGGAGCCGCGATCGGCATACTCGCGGTCGGAATCGGGCGGGTGGAAGCAACGCCAGGAATGGCGGGGGACGGGACCCTGGGCCTGACGACGTGGCTGGCGCTTGCCGCGACTCTGCCGTTTCTCGCCCTGATTCGCGCTTCTGCGAGTCCGGTAACTGCGTCCGACGCGGACTCCCGGCCCCTGTCCGGAACGCGCGTGCGGGCGGCGCAGGGGCTGGGCTTACTCGCCCTGACCGCTGTGGTCCTGCTGGAGGGACGGACCGGTCTCGCCGCTCTGTCCCCTCTGTGGGCAGCCCTGGCGGGTGCGGGCGCCTATTTCTCGATCGGGGCTCCCACCAGGTTGCCCCACTCGGTCCACGATCCGTCGTAGTTCCGGACGCGGGTAAAGCCGAGAAGCTGAGTGAGCACGAACCACGTGTGGCTAGAGCGTTCGCCGATCCGGCAATAGGCGATCACCTCCTCGTCTGCCTTCAGGCCGACCTCACCGAGGTAAATGGCCTGCAGTTCTTCGGCCGACTTGAACGTTCCGTCGTCATTCGCGGCTCTCTTCCATGGAACGTTGGCCGCGCCCGGGATGTGACCGCCGCGAAGGGCTCCCTCCTGCGGGTAGTCGGGCATGTGAAGCAGTTCTCCGCTGTATTCCTGCGGTGACCGAACATCGACCAGCCGGCCACCCTGATCGTAATGGCGGAATACCTGGTCCCGAAACGCCCTGACCGGTGCGTCATCGCGGTTTACCACCGGGTAGTCAGTCGGCTCGCGTTCCGGCACGTCGGTCGTCATCGGCCTCCCGTCGGCCACCCATTTCTGACGTCCGCCGTCCAGCAGGCGAGTATCCGGGTGGCCGAAGAGAGTGAACACCCAGAGGGCGTAGGCGGCCCACCAGTTGAAGTTGTCCCCGTAGAACACGACGCTGTGGTCTCGCGTGATTCCTTTCCGTGACAACAACTCGGCAAAACGCTCGGGCGTCAGGTAGTCGCGGACCAGGGGATCATTCAGATCCGCATGCCAGTCGACTTTCACGGCCCCCGGGATGTGGCCCGTCTCGTAGAGGAGCACGTCTTCATCGGATTCGACGATGACCACGTTCGGGTCGTCCAGCCGCTCGGCGACCCAATCGGCCGACACGAGCTTCTCCGGGCGAGCGAACTGCTGAAATTGAGGCGATGGATCCTGGCCGACCGGCATGGCGTACTCCTGGTTGTCGTTGCGTAATCGCGGAGCCCCCGTCACATATCCAAGATAACGCTTCTCACTCCAAAGGGTTCAGATCGTATGCCGATGCCGGACAAACTGCAGGGAATCGTCGATCAGTTCGCAGCGGCGCCTAAGGAGCTGCGGGTTCACGCACTGCTCGACTACTCGCGCCGGGTTCCACCGCTGCCCGAGGAGCTGGCGGGTGACCGGAAACGGCTCGAGCAAGTGCACGAATGCCAGACGCCGTTCTTCCTGGCCACCGAGATCGATGACACCGGAGCGGTCCACCTGTTCTTCGACTGTCCGCCCGAGGCGCCCACCGTGCGCGGGTTTGCCGGCATTCTCCGGGAGGGCCTCGAGGGTGAGCCCTGGCGGGACGTGATCGAGGTCCCGCCGAATTTCTACTCGGGCATGGGGCTGCAGGAGGTGGTGTCGGCACTGAGACTCCGTGGGATGGGCGCGATTCTCGCCCGTCTCAAACGGCAGATTCGAGAGACCGTGAACGGGGGGGAAGACCTGTGAGGGTGGCCCCCGTCTCCTGGCTGGTCTACAGGGACGTGAAGAAGAGGAAAAGGTCGCGGACAAGGAGATGCCGCTGAAGATCTACCTGCCGCTGCACCCGGAGGCAGGTCTCTCCGTGGCGGACGCGGAGACTCTGATCGAGTGGTCACGGTCCGAGCGAGCGATAGTGGAGGCTGCCCCCGCGGAATGACCGCGGGGGACCCCGGTTACTCGCGTTTGGCAGCCAGCTTCGCGTCCACGCTGTACGGCCCGGCTCCCCAGGCGGCGAAGAAGAGGAAGACGAACGAGAAGATCATCGCCAGCTCGCCCCCGTTTCCCCACCACCACAGACCGCCCCCGCCCACGTGGATCCAGAAATAGGCCACCGCCATCTGGCCGGCGAGGACGAATGCCACGGGGCGCGTGAGCAGACCGATCACGATCAACAGGCCGCCGAACGTTTCGAGAACGCCAGCCACGCCGAACCGTGACATGAGTGCTGCCGCTTCGCCGGCGCCGCCGAAGCCGCCCAGCCAGCCGAACAGCTTCGGCAAGCCGTGCGTCATGAACGCCAATCCCACGACGATTCGCAGGATCGCCCATGTGAGGTACTGGTACCGGGAGTGTGCGTGACTGTCCATATGGTCTCCTCGTTCAAGGTTCTGCGTGCAGCGTGCCGAACCGCATTCTCATCCATGCGGTTCCTTCTGTCCACTCACACGACCTTGGCGGAGGTGGCCGGGGTTCCTTCTCGCGCCCCGTCGAGGGAGAACTCGTGCGGTTGTGCGCGCGGCAGTAGGTTGGCGGCGACATGAACCCGACCAGCCAGCACTCGATCCGATGGACTGCCGGCCGGGCCGTCCGCATCGCCGCGCTCGCGGCTTGCCTGGGCCTGTCGTCAAACGCGTGCAGGGTCGAGGCTCCCGAGCGCACCCAGGCCGAGGAGCGAGCGAGCGCCACCGGCTATCGCGGCATCTTGCTCGCGGACGCCGAGCCCCGACCCGACTTCGTTCTCACCGACGTGAACGGAGACGCTCTCGATTTTCGCTCCGACACCGAGGGCAAGCTGGCGCTGCTCTTCTTCGGCTACACCTTCTGCCCGGACATCTGCCCGGTTCACATGGCGAGCCTCGCGGCCGTCAAGCGTGATCTGAGCATCGAGGAGCAGCGGCGCATGCGGGTGATCTTCGTCACGGCGGATCCGCGGCGGGACACGCCCGAACGACTGCGAGACTGGCTCGGGAACTTCGACACGGATTTCGTGGGTCTGCGGGGAAGCGAGGCCGAGGTCGACCGAATCATGCTGAGCCTCGGCTTGCCCGCCGCCATCCGCGATACGGCGGCCGGTCCCGACTATGCCGTCGGGCACGCGTCCCAGGTGATCGCCTTCCCCCCCGGCGATGGATTTCGGGTGATCTATCCCTTCGGTACCCGGCAAGCGGACTGGCAGCACGACCTTCCCAGGCTGCTGGATCCGTGAGCGGTCTCCAGTGGTGGTGTTCGGCCCAGACGGCTGCCTGGACCTGGAGTCCCCGGCCCTTTCCCGGCGTGTGGCTGTTCGTCGGACTCCTTGTCGGCCTGTACTGGCTGCTGGGCAGGGGCGCCGAAGGCTCGACCGAGACATCGGTCCGGCCGGGCGAGAGACGGTCACGCTGGGCCTGGTTCGGTGGGGTCCTGGCCTTGTGGGTAGCTCTCGACTGGCCCGTGGGAGCCCTATCCGGATACCTGGCGTCCGCGCACATGCTCCAATACCTGCTCACGGCGCTGGTCGCGCCTCCGCTGCTCCTTCTCGGGGTGCCGGGCAGGGCATGGGATCGGCTCGCCGCGAGGTCCGGGGTGGTGCGGGTCCTGCGCTTCGTGACGCACCCTCTGATCGCGCTCGCGATCTTCCAGGTGGTCCTGTTCTATACGCACCTGCCGTCGGTGGTGGATCGCCTGATGGTGACACCGCTGGGGTCCTTCGCCATCGACACGCTGTGGCTGGGGGGAGGGCTGATCTTCTGGTGGCCGGTCGTGGCGCCGGTGCCCACGAGGCCGCGCTTCGGGTACGCGCTGAAGATGGGCTACCTCTTCCTGAGCACCGTCCTCAACACGATGCCGTATGCCTTCCTCACGTTCGGAGAGCTCCCGTTCTACGGCATCTATGAACTGGCCCCGCCCGTGAGTGTCCTCGGCGCGAGGGAGGACCAGCAGGTGGCCGGCCTGCTGATGAAGATCGGCGGTGGACTGGTCCTGTGGACCGCCATCACCATCCAGTTCTTCCTGTGGTACGCCCGCGAAGGCGAAGCCGAGGGGCCGGCCCCGGCGGCCTGACTCGCCCGGTCAGTTCTTCTCGGCCGTGAACCCCGCGCGATCCACCGCTTCCACCAGATCGTCGAGGCTGACGCTCTCTCCGGTCACGGTCGCGGATCCGGGCTCCAGCGTGACGTCCACGGAAGTCACGCCCGGGACTGTTCCCAGGGCCTTCTCCACCCGCGCGGTGCAGTGCCCGCAGCTCATTCCGACGATCTTCAGTTCAACCACCATGCTTCAATCCCTGTCCTCGATGCTCGTGGTCCGGCCAGTTCGTGGCCGACCCCATGACCTTCGTCAGTCGTTTCACAAGATCGTCCCGGACACGCCGGAACGACTCGAGCACTTGCTCATCGGATCCTGTGGCCGCCGCAGGGTCCGGTAGTGCCCAGTGCACCCGCCAGGCGTCGCCCAGCCAGACCGGACAGTTCTCCTCTGCGCACAAGGTAATCAC
>JABDQB010000212.1 GCA_013042495.1 Gemmatimonadota bacterium | reverse complement strand
CCATAGTCCACGCGCCAGATTTCGCCGGTCCGGGCCCCGTCGAAGTGCGACGGAATCGGAAGATCAGGCACCGCTCACCTCCGCATCGAACTGGGCCAGCAACTCCCATTGAATGCCGATGAGGCGGGGGTTGTCCCACACGCCCCGTCCGACTTTCGCTTCCGGGCGCCCGTCCACCTCGACCACGTCCGCCGTGAAGTCGAAGTCGGTCACCACCCCGTCCGCCTCGCACCCGTGTCCCAGGATACTGCTCCCGACCCCGTAGGCGGCGATCGGCAGCTCGAGCTCCGAAAACCGCTTGATCTTCCTGGGCGTGAAACCGCCCGAGACCATGATTCCCACGTAGTCGAAATCCTCCGCGTCCAGGGCCGCCCTCACCTTTCGAACCAGGTGCGGGTTGACTCCGGCGAGGCTCTCCTTGCCCCACAGGTCCGGATCATCCATGAGGGCACGATCGACCAGCTTGCCGCTGGTGTCGAGGCGAACGCCAAAGAGAACTCGATCCCCGAACTCGGACCGCATGGCGCGCGCAACGGCCAGCGAATCACCCACGCAGTCGTTGCCGTAGTCGACGAGGCTGACGATCGGCACGTGCGGCTCCTCTTCCTTCACGTAACGAGCGAAGGAAAGGGTAGCCTTCACCGCGTCGCCACCGAACGCCGCGATCAGGCCGTGCGGCATGGTGCCCACGCCCTCTCCGCCCCACCACGAGGCCCCCGCATCGCTCGACACGTCTCCCCCGCCTCCTACGCGAGCGGCGTAGCCGTCGGGCGTCTGGATTCGCCAGTCGTCGTGCCGCGGCGCGAAGTAGATTACGGGCACGCCCGCCGCCGCGTCGACCGCTCGAGCCGCGTTGGTGGCGATCAGGCTGCGCCTGGCCAGTACGCCGTCGAGGGTCGTCTCGAGGTGCGCGAAGGCGCGGTACCGGCCGCGGATGCGGAACGCGACCTCCCAGGGCTCGATTCTGTCGCCGTCGTGCAGCGTCTCGACCTCGAGGTCCGCGTAATCGAAGCCGCGGGCCAGCTGGGTCTGCAGCATTCGGACGCACTCGAAAGTGCCGGCCAGCACCCCCTGTCGCTTGGCGAAGAACTGGAGATTCACCACGGGGTCGCGGCCCGAGTGAGCCAGCGTCCGGGCGGTCCGGACGAAGTATCGATCCGAGAGCCAGCCGTCCCGAATCCGTGGATCGAACTGGAAGAGATCGGCTGGAAAGCGCGTGAGTTCGCGGTGAAACGACCGCGAACGCTCCGAACTCATCGACTCTCCCGGGGGGACTCGGCCCGGCCCTGCCGGCCGGGCCCGTCCCGATTCGACGTTCGGCATACCCGTTCGGCCAATCAGCGGTAGCGCTCGTTGGTTTCCCGCGCTCCGTCTTCGCAGCTCGGCCACGGACGCGGTTCGCCGGTCCTGAAGTCCACCACGTTTGCCCGGAGGTTCCGCGATACCCGCTCGTCCTCAGAGGCCAGGTAGGCCAGCATCGCCACCAACGTAGCGTTCTTCTGCACGTTGTCCCACACGATCTTGTCGAACGTGTCGAGATTCGTGTGCCACGTGTAACTGAAATAGTCCCAGCTGCTCGATCCCAGCCCTACCGTTGGCGCACCCGCGCAGATGAAGGACGCGTGGTCGCTTCCTCCCCCGCTCGGGGAACCAGGGAAGCTCAGGTCGATCGCACCCGTGAGGTCCCGCGGAATCCGGGACATCCAGCCGGCGATGTTCCCCGACGCACTCACCAGACCCATGGCGGAGGCCCTGGCGATCTGTCCGGTGCCGTTGTCCTGGTTGAACGCCGCCTGAAGGCCCTGGATCACTTCGGGATGGTCGAACACGAACGCCCGGGACCCGTTGAGTCCCTGCTCCTCGCTGGCCCACAGGCCAACCAGGATCGTGCGTTTCGGATTGGGGAAGGCCTGCGAGAGAATCCGCATCGCTTCCATCATGACGATGCTGCCGGTGCCGTTGTCCGTGGCCCCGGAACCGCCGTCCCACGAGTCGAAGTGCGCGGAGAGCACGACGTACTCGTCGGGAAATTCGGTGCCGCGGATCTCGCCGATCACGTTTGCCACCGGGACGTCATCCATCATCGTGGCCCCGGCCGCCACCCGCAGCATCGGCCCCTGGTCCCTGCTGGCGAGACGCCACACCAGTCCGTAGTCCTCGCAGCTCAGATCCACGGCCGGGATCGTAGTCGTGGCCGCCCCGAAACGCGTGTTGAGGGCGAACACCCGCCGTGATCCCCATCCCCCGGTCCAATCCGACCATAGGATCCCCAGCGCGCCCGCGCTCTCGATCGCAGCGAGCATCTCCGCGCGCTCGTATCCGGTGGCCTCCATTCTCTGGTTCCAGGCCGCCTGCATCGCGCGACGCTTCTCGCGCACCGCTTCCGCCTGCGCCTCGGTGCCGTTCTCCTCGTAGCTGGAGACCGGCCGGCAGGACGGCTGCGGCATGGCGAGGGCCACGAAGTGCCCCTCCACCGAAGGCAGCCACGCATCGAATCCGGCCGCGTCTTCGACTTTCGGGAATACCACGACGCCACCCTCAGCCGTTCCATCCGTGCCGGGACTCCAGGCCATCAGAGTCGCGTCGAGGGTTCGCACGCGGGGCTCCAGAAGATCGACGTGCGTCACGCCACGCTCCCACCCCTTCCACGTGCCGTAATTCTCGATCCGGGCCTCGACGCCCCAGCCCGACAGCACCGCCTGCGCCCACTCGTTGGCCCGGTCCACGGCCGGCGTACCGGTCAGCCGGGGGCCGATCGAATCGAGCATGGCCTGACCGATGGTCCAGGCCTCGGAGTTCTCCATCCCCTCGGTCCAGATCGCCTCGATCACGGCGTCGTCGGTCGGGAAGTTCTGGGCCGCCAGCGGCGCGGCGGCGAATAGCCCTGCGGCGAGGCCTAAGCCCGCGCCTGTCCGGATGTTCATTATCGTCTCCACTCGCGTGGCCGTTTCGCAAATGCCGGATTCGGCCCTGCCGGCGAACCGCTTCCTGGCTGAATGACCAGAGAGAATAGGCCTCTCGGCTCGGCGAGTCCAGCGAAACCGGGCTCCTGGCAGCCGCGTTCATCCACTCGCGTGCGGGAGCCGAAACCCGCTAGTTTGCCTGCGCGAATGGTCGACGCGTTCGCCCCGGCGCCCGACGGCGCCCGCACTCCGATCACGATCGCTCGAGGATGCCCAATGTCTCGCTGGCGCCTGGCCCCGTATCTCGTCCTGCTTCCGCTCCTGGCTTCCTGTTCCTCGCCGCCGGACCACGAGGTGGTGCTGAAGGGTGGGACCATCTACGACGGATCCGGTAACGCACCGTTCGTCGGTGATCTCGCGATCGACGCTGACACGATCGCGGCGGTCCTGCCCTACGATGAGAGTGGCTCGGGAGAGGGCCTCCGCGGTGTCGCGGAGATCGACGTTTCAGGGATGGCGGTGGCGCCAGGTCTGATCAACATGCTCTCGTGGGCCAACGAGTCGCTTCTCGAGGACGGACGGGGAGAGAGCGACCTTCTCCAGGGAGTCACCCTCGTGGTCATGGGCGAGGGTTGGTCGATGGGACCGCTGAACAACTCGATGAAAGCCGAGATGCTGGAAGACCAGGGCGACATCGAGTTCGACGTCACCTGGACCTCGCTCGGGGAGTACCTGGATCACCTGGTCGAACGGGGCATCTCTCCGAACGTGGCGTCGTTCGTGGGCGCGACTACCGTTCGGATTCACGAGCTGGGATACGAAGATCGCGCACCGACCCCCGAAGAACTCGACGGAATGAAGGATCTCGTGCGCGCCGCCATGGAGGAAGGTGCGGTCGGACTCGGATCCTCGCTGATCTACGCCCCCGCTTTCTACGCGAACACCGACGAGCTCATCGCTCTGGCCGCCGCCGCCGGAGAGTACGGGGGAATGTACGTCTCGCACATGAGAAGCGAGGGCAACGCGATCATGGCGGCGGTTGACGAGTTGATCACGATCGCGCGCGAGGCAGACGTTCCGGCCGAGATCTATCACCTGAAGGCCGCCGGCCAGGACAACTGGCCCAGGCTGGACGAGGTGATCGGGAAGGTGGAAGCCGCGCGCGCGGAGGGACTGCGCATCACTGCGGACATGTACACCTACACGGCGGGCGCCACGGGACTGGACGCCGCGATGCCGCCGTGGGTGCAGGAAGGCGGCGATCAGGCGTGGATCGCGCGTCTCGAGGACCCGGCGATACGCCGCCGTGTGGCCATCGAGATGCGCACACCGACCGACGAGTGGGAGAACCTGTACCTGGCCGCTGGCTCGGCGGACAATGTTCTCCTGGTCGGGTTCCGTAGCGACGAATTGAAGCCTCTGACCGGGAAGACGCTCGCCGAGGTGGCCTCGGAGCGCGGAACCAGCCCCGAGGAAGCGGCCATGGACCTGCTGATCGCAAACGGGGCGGATGTTGGCACCGTGTATTTCCTCATGTCCGAAGAGAACGTGAAGAAAAAGATCGCGCTGCCCTGGATGAGCTTCGGCTCGGACGCCGAGGTGCTCTCGCCGGAAGGGGTGTTCCTCGAGTCCAACCCGCACCCGCGGGCATACGGGAACTTCGCCCGCCTTCTCGGTCGGTACGTCCGGGACGAGGGCGTGATCTCGCTCGAGG
>JABDQB010000211.1 GCA_013042495.1 Gemmatimonadota bacterium | reverse complement strand
GAATGTCTTCCTTCCCCGTCCGTATCACGATCACCGAGCGGCCGACCTGAGCCGTCTCGAGCGCCGATAGAAGGCACCGGATGGCGGGCTGCGGATCGGTGTCCGGTCTGAGCTCGGGTCTCCAGACCGGGAGGAGTTCCTTGCTGCCCGTTACGCCGGGGAGGCGGCTTGCCGTTCCGGCGGCCGGCACCAGGCCCACGACACCGGGCCTCATTCCTCCGACTCCCGGCTCGCAGGGCTGAAGACTGCGGAAACGCGCCGCGCGACTCGATTCATGCTGCCCAAGATACGAACCGGGCCGCCCGCATGCGCGAGCGGCCCGGGAAGGAGTGAGGGTGCGACGTCGCGTGACGCCACACCGGCTGCGGATCAGTCCATGAAGTAACGGATCCCGAGCTGGATCCTCCAGCGTGAGAACTCGCTCAGGTCGTCCACGAAGGTCTCCGTAGCCCCGTTGAACGAGAGCTCCGGCCGTCCGGCCCCGTCGATCGTGCACGGGAAACTGGTGCATGCCAGAGGATTCAGCGCCGCTGTGTTGGCCACCTTCCGGACGCCCCAGCTGGAGCTGAACATGTTCAACAAGTTCTCGAAGTCGAAGCTGACCTGGAGCACGTTGTCCATGCTCTCACTGCCGAAGATGAAGTCCTGAAGAATCCGCAGGGACAGGTCCGTGTACCAGGGATTCAAGAGACCGAACCGCTCGGCGATCTTGCCCCGGTTCTTGCTGAGATACTTGTCCTGCTCGATGAACGCGTTGAGAGCGTTCCACTGCCCCGGGTCGGCGAGGTTGATGTCGCTCGCGCTCTCCGGGATGTAGATCAGGTCGTTGTTCGCTCCGTCCCCGTTCACGTCCCCCGAGTAGAGGAAGGAGTAGCGGTTTCCGCCGCCTCCACGGAACGCGTTGCCCTCAGCCACTTCCCAGAACAGGCCGAAGCTGGTGCGCAGCAGATCGCTCCACCTCTTGTTGTAGGTACCGGTCGCGACGATACGATGCCGCTGACCGAACTCGGAAGGCGCGGCGATCGGCGCGTTCGGGTTACCGGTGGTCGGCTGCCCGCTCCACAGCACGCTCGCGATTTCCGTCGACTTGAGCGTGTTGGTGGCATCGAGGTAGGCGTAGGAGAGGCCGAGCCCGAGACCGCCCTCCCATACCTTCCGGAGCTGCACCGTGATGTTGTAGTTGCGCCCCTCGTCGGTGTTGCTGAGCAGGTAGATCGACGTGGAGCTGAACGGGTCCGCCCCGTTGTTTCGTTGCAGGTCGTAGTTCGGCCTGCCATCGGCCAACGTTCCGACCGGAGCGGGGAGGTCTACGTTCTGCATGTAGATGTTGTTGATGTCCTTGCCGTAAATGAACTCGAGCGTCCCGATCATGTCCCACGGCAGCCGCTGATCGACCGCGATGTTGGTCGTCCACATCTGCGGCCACTTGAAGTCCGGGTCCATCGCGGCCACGCCGTCGAACGACTGCTGCAGCGTGAAGTTCTCTCCGCCGCTGCCCTCACGCGGTCCGCTGGTGATCACGGGCGTCACGCCCGGGTTGATCGCCGGATGGTAGATATTGGGGTTGAAGCTCGGGTTCGAGAACACGTTCCCGACCCACACGAACGGCAGTCGGCCCGTGAAGATCCCGGTGCCGCCCCGCAGCTGCGTCGAGCGGTCTCCCGTGATGTCCCAGTTGAAGCCCACACGGGGCGACCACAGGGCCTGCGTGCCGGCTAGCTGGCTCTGGTCCACGGTGATGCTCTCGCCGGAACCGCTCCGCGCCGTGAGGCTGCGCGAGAACGGATTGTCCACCGGGTCGGTGTTGTACCTTGGAAAGTCCACGCGCAGCCCGGCCGACAGGCTGAACTGCGGGGTGATGGACCAGTTGTCCTGCAGGTATACGCCTAGTTGCCCGAGGGTGAACTTCTCTCCCTTGAACTCACCGGTTCCAATGAAGTCCCTGAACTGGATCTGAGCGGGGTTGCCCGGATCCGTGGCGTCAAAGAAATCCTGCAGGGTGTCGAACCTGCCCGGAGGCGCGAAACCGAAGGTACCGTGCCGGAACAAGTTGAAAGAGTTGAAGAACTTGAAGCTCTCGAAGTTCGCGCCGAGCGTCAGGCTGTGCCGGCCCGTGAAGTATGTGAAATCGTTCGTGAGTTGCAGCACGTCGGTGTCGAGGTTGTTCTCGATCGAGAATGGCTCGTGACCGACCGTGGTATAGGTGATCCCGTCCTCGGCGATCTCGATGGTCGGGAACGGTTCGGCAAACGCCTCCCGGAAGTCGCGGAACCGGTTGTAGCTTGCGAACAGCCGGTTGGCCCACTTGCCCTGTCCGGCTCGCGCGTTCCACTCGAACGCGTACGAGTTGAGCTCGTTGTTGATCTGATACCCGGAGTTCTGGGATGGCAGGCTGTTCGAATTCGGCCCGCGGCCCGATTCGAAGATGCTGATCACGAACGGGTGCGGGGGCAGATCGCGAGACGCGTCCAGCCGATTGTATCGGAACATGATGTTGTGATTCGCACTCACGTTCCAGTCCACCTTCAGCAACGCCTTGTTGCTCTTGGTCTCGTGTACGAAACCCGAATACGGTCCCGTAGCGAAGTTGTACTCCGAGGCCATCCGCTCCGTGATCGCGTCCAGCACGGACTGCTCGACCCGCGACTCACCGAACGCAGGTGTCCCACCCGTCGAGGGGACAAAATTAGACCCGGGGTCATCCCGCTTCGTCAACTCGCCGCTGAAGAAGAAGAACAGCTTGTCCTGGATGATCGGCCCGCCCAGGCTGAAACCGTACTGCCCGAAGCTGAGATCCGGGTTCGCGATGACCTTCTCTCCGCTCACGCTGTTCCCGACGAGGTTCTGGTCGCGGTAGAAGGCGAAGCCCGAGACCTTCCATCGGTTGGTGCCGCTGCGGGTGACCGTGTTGATGCTGGCGCCCGTGAATCCGCTCTGGCGGACGTCGAACGGGGCTACCTGGACGGTAACCTGCTCGACGGCGTCATAGGGGACCGGTTCGGTGGCTGTCTGGCCGCCCGGCGCCGGGTCGTCGAGGCCGAAGGAGTTGTTGAAGTAAGACCCGTCCAGCGTGATGTTGTTGTACAGCCAGTTCCGTCCGCCGAAGCTGAAGTTCCCGTCGTTGCGCGGATCGACGCGGGTCAGGTCACGCGTGCTCCGCCGCACCGAGGGCAACGTCCTGACGGCCTCCTGCGGAATGGTCGTGGCCGCGCCCGTCCGGTCACTGTTCAGGACCAGGTCCTGGGCAGCCTCCACCGTGAGCGCCTCGAGCTCGATGGCGCTTTCCGTCAGCGCGAAGCTCAAGCGTGCGTTCTGACCAAGCACGACATTGATATCGCGCCGGATCTCCTGCCGGTGGCCCAGAATGGTGGCCGTCACCGTGTAGGGGCCTCCTACTCTCATGCCCCCGATCGTGAACACGCCGCCCGAACGGGTCGTGGTCTGGTAAGTGGTTCCGCTCGGCTCGTGCACCGCCGTTACGGTGACACCAGCCAGCGGTAGTGCCGATGCGTTCGTCACCACTCCGTCCACACCACCCGTGGTCACGCCCTGTGCCCAAAGTCCGCCGCTCGTGAGCAGCAGGAACGCCACGGTCAGAACGGGGAGCGTGGCGCGGCGAAGATGGGACCGGGAAGGGTGGGTGCGGTTGGCGAAGAACGAGGCGCTAAACGGATGCAACGGTAACATTTGCCTCATCGCGGCCTCCTGCCTCGGGAAAGGTTGAAGCAGCTTGCGCAGAGAATACACTACGGTAGCGCGCCACGGCGCTCAGAGGCAAGGTAGATGGCCCGTTGCGGGGCCTCTCGAGCGGTCCAAATGGGGCCTTGTTACAATTTTGTTACAAAAAGCGCCCCCGCGGCTTCCGCACGGGTTCTTCTTCAGTCGGTGGGCTCCAGCAGCTTGGCCTGAAAAGCCTGTGCTTCTCCGATCTGATGCACGTCTGATTCGAGGCCTCCCAGCTGCTGCTCGAGCAAGGCCAGCCGCTGCTGCATGACGG
>JABDQB010000209.1 GCA_013042495.1 Gemmatimonadota bacterium | reverse complement strand
CCTCGAGGCGTACCGTCCGGGCACGAGCCGGATGATCGTCGTCCTGCAACCGGTCGAGAACGTCGACACGTTCGAGCCGGCCCCGGAGGGCGAGTGGGGCGACTTCGTGATCCAGACCGACCTGGCGCGCACGCTCGAAGAGATCGAGTGCCGGGCATTTCTGGCCGGCCGAGAGGCCTCCGCAGAGTAGGAGAGAGTCGGAAGATCTTGGGGCGGCCGCGCTTCCCGGCCGCCTGTCGCTTGAGCTGCTCGGGCTGAAAGTCGGCTCCCGCAGCGCAATCGCTGTTCGTGCTGGTCACCGTGAAGTTTCCGTCCACGGTGAGCCCGGTCTCCGTTCCGGAGATGTTCCAGGACGTGTTGTCGGGCTCAGGAATGCTCGCCGTACCCGTGAGCGAGTTTCCGTTCTGGGCGATGATCATGGTGAGAGCGACCTGCCCCTGACTGCCAGGATCCGTGGAGCCACCCGTCCCCACCCAGGTGCCGGTGTGCTGCGAGGATACCTGACCGCCGCTGACCACGACCTCGTTCAGCAGAAAAGAGTCCCCTCGCTCGACGTCGGTGAGAACATAGGTCCCGCTGCCGCCATCCCGTGAAAACAGGACGTTCTGCGTGCCGACCCCGAAGTCGCGCAGCAGGTAGTTGCCGTTCGCGTCCGTCTGCGTGGACTTCGACCCGATCGCCACCGTCACTCCCTCCGTGGACGCCAGCCCGAACCCACCGCCCACGACCTGGGCCTGGAACGAGGTGACCGTCCCTTGCAGGGCGGTTCCGGTCTGCTCGTCATCGGGACCGTTGTCATCGCCGCCGCAGCCGAAGCAGACGAGGAATGCGAGCGTAACACAACGGGCGCGAGCGCAAACGCTGAACGTCTTCTTCTGTACCATGAGGAGGCTCCGTGTTGAAGTCCGCACGAGTACGTGCGAGGCACAGCGACCCACGGAGGGAGGAGCGTTAGGCAACTGCGGATACCGGCTGAAAGATACGATCCGGCGAGTCAGGCGACCAGCGATGGTCGAGCAGGGGCTAGGATTGCCTCAGACGCGCTCGCCGGTGCGCCTCGGCTAGCAGCCGGGTCTCCTGAAGCCTATCTTGACAGTGTCCCTCATCGCAGCAGCCAGGTCCTGACGTCTCCCCTGACGCCGACCCATCAGGACCTTGTCGTTCCCCCTCGCGGCACACCCGCATCTTCAGAAGGGGGAGATCATGCGCCCCAGACTTGCAACCCTGTTCGTGCTCCTTGTCGCCACGGCTGCCGTTGCGGCAACGGCACTCGGGCCCGGCGACCCAACCGCCGTCCTGGTCGACGGCTTCACCGCACCTTGTCGGACCACGGTTGGACCCGATGGCAGTCTTTACGTAGGGGACCTCGGTGATCACATCATCTACAAGGTCACCCTGGACGGCACGCGAACCCCGTTCAACGATGACATCGCCGATCCGCGTGGCATGTCGTTCGACCCATTCGGCAACATGTTGGTGGGGGGACGCGGTGACGGGACCGTGTGGAGAGTGTCGCCAGAGGGCGTGGCCTCCCCGTTCCTGACCGGGATCACGTGGCCGATTCGCGCTCGGGTTGGACCGGATGGTGACATCTGGGTCGCGGCCGTCGACTCCGTGTACCATTTCGACGCCATGGGACGGGAAATCGAGCGGATCGATGTCATATCCCAGGACATCGGGGCGTACGGACTCCAGTTCAGCCCAGAGGGAGACCTCTACATCACGAGCTGGGGCAAATTCGGAATCCTGGAAGACGGAATCGTGACCCTGGTTCCGATTACCGAGGGGGTGCGGAACGGGGGGCCGCATTTCGACACGTCCGGAAACGCCTACTGGATCCACGAGTCCGTGGAGGAGGGCGACACCCATCGCATGGTGCTCGCGGATCGGAATCTGACGGTGACGGACGCGGCGTTCGCCAACTTCGCCGTCGCCCCGTGCTCGCATGTCTTCGGACGCGACGCGACCGGAGCGACCACGAACCGGCAGTACGTGAGTCTTCGGGACGGAACGATTGTCGAGATCAACGCCGCCGGGATCCCGGCGCCCGGCGTCCCTGAGACGGGCCTTCGACTCACGGACGTGGTGGAGTCGGAGGTGGTGGAAGAACTGCTCCTGCAGAGCAGCGCGGTTACGGACGATCAGCTCCACTTTCTGGACGTGATCGGCAACAACGAAGGCGCATTCGACATAGGCGATTTCCGAGCCTATCTCATCGCTACCGGCACCGTGGAATAGGAGGCAGAGCCATGTTCAGCATCAAGCGCAGTCTCCGGGTGGTCATGGCAGCGAGCCTCGTGGCGTTTGGCGGCGCGGCCTGTGGCGACGATGATCCGGCGGGACCGATCGATCCGGGTCCCACGGCGGGTACACTCACGGTAACGCTCTCGACTCCCAACGCCGACGACGGAGCGATCCTGCTCGTCGTGACCGGTCCCGACATGACCCAGGTGGCGACGGCGAACCCGGCGCTCTACTTCCGACACTCGGAAGCGCCCGGACAATTGAGGGCCGTATTCGTCGGAGACATCGGCGACGGAGACCTGTTGAGCTTCCGCGTGCCGGACGTGGATGCGGTCGCGTCCTACGTACCAACCATCGTGGAGCTGGCGGACCGTGACAACGAGCTTCGGGACTCGGCGGGATACCAGCTGACGGTGGACTAGGTCTCCGCCTCGGTGGGGGTGGGCCGCGGCGACTCGGACCACCCCCGCACGTACTCGCACTGCTCCTCCGTCTGAGG
>JABDQB010000200.1 GCA_013042495.1 Gemmatimonadota bacterium | reverse complement strand
ATGAGGACCGCGGCGAGGGTAACCCCCGCCGCGATCCACCTCATCACACCCCACCCTTCATCTTGGTGAACACGCGCGGCTCGATGGCCGCGGCGCACAACACGCCGCCGAAGAGCGCGCCCGCGATGCCCGGCGTCATGGAATCCTGTCCCGACAGGAAGAGTCCGGGCACGGGCGTGCGCGGGCCGAGCGCCTCAGACAGAACCCGGCGCGGTGTGGTCTCGAGTCCATACATCCCGCCCTTCTCGTGCGCGGTGAAGCGCGCGGTCGCGAGCGGGGTGCCCAGCTCGTGGAAGACGATGAGTTCGGCCAGCGCCGGGAACTTGCTGGCGTAGTAGTCCAGCATCCGAGCTGCGACCCCCTCCTTGAAGGCCGCCCACTCTTCGGGCCGCTGCCTGGCGCCGCCCTCTACGAAGTCGGCCACGGTGGCCCAATCGGCGAGCACCATGAGCTGGCCCGTGTGGCTGTTCGAGGCACCGGGCTCGTGATCCTCGTCCTTGAGCGAGGGGAACGAGGCGAAGCCCCCCCGGATCGGCTCTGAGACATCCGACCAGAGGATATCGCCGACGTCCCAGCTCTCGTGGAACCAGTGATTCGAGCGAGTGGCGCCGTGTTTCGCGATGTCGCCCTCGAAGCCGAGGTAGATCTCGAAGTGGCACAGCGAAGGGCGCATGCCATCGATCTCGGCAGCCCATTCCTGCGACTGAATCTCCGCGGGCAACAGGCGCTTGACGGTCTCGCCGGCGCCGATCGCCGAGACGATGACGGGCGCGCGGAACTCCTGTCCCTCACTGGTGCGGACCCCCACCGCCTGCCCGTCTTCGATCAGGATCGCGCTGACCGGCGTGCCGGCGAGGGCCCGTCCGCCCGCGCCCTCGATGACCGGAAGCAAGCCGTTGGCGATCGAGGATGCGCCACCGACGGGGTAGCCGGCTCCATCGAGGTAGTGGCTGATGACCCTCGCGTGAAGGCCGAAGCTGGCCTCCTTCGGGAGGCCGCCGTACGTGCCCCACTGGGCCATCAAGGTCGCGGCGAGCTTTGGGTCGCTCACGTAGTCGGCCACGACCTCGCTGGTCGTGCGGCCGCAGAATCTCTCGATCTTTCGGCTGTTCCACAGACGGTGCACCGACCGGAACGGCTCGGGCATCGATCGCTCGGCAGACGCGGCCATCATGGCTTCGTCAGCGGACTCGAGCGCCTCGAAATAGGCGTCGACCTCCGCACCGTGATCGGGGAACCGATCCTTGAGCTCCTGCTTCAGAGCCTCGACGGGCCGCCCGATGGCGACCTCGACCCCGCCGGGAAAGTGCACGGTGTCGTAGACGGTTCCGATCGAACGAAACTCGACGGCGCCGTCGCTGAGCCAGTCGAGCAGTCTGCCGCCCACTTGATCCGGACGAAACATGCCGCAGTAGTGCAGCCCCACGTCCCAGGAGAAACTTCCTCTCGAGAACGAGTGGGTGAGACCGCCGAGATTCTGCGACTGCTCGAGGAGCAGGACCTTGCGGTCGAATCGAGAGAGGGCGGCCCCGGTGGTCATGCCCCCCATGCCCGACCCGATCACGATGACGTCGTAGCTGTGTTCGCTCTTCATGCTGGCCCCCAAGGCGGACGAGACCGCCGAGCTGATCTACGGGAGATGCACGGCGACACCCTGCCCGTGTTACCGTCGCCGAGGCCGGGAATGCCGGGGCCTGACGCCGAGCTGGGTGGCCGTGGGGAGGGCCGTTACCGAACACTAAACGGCGTTCTCCAGAACTCAAGCCCTCGCGATAGGTCAGATGGTCTTCATCGTCCGCGGTTGGCGACGAGGCTTCCGGCTTCTCGCCTGACGGCGCTCCGTCCCAAACGGCCCCTGGGCCAGCGGACGTGTCTGGCGGACCCGCTGCGGGGCGGCCTACTCTGCAACCGTGAGGAGTACCGACGGGGCCGTTTCAGAAGGCCCGGAACGTTCCGCGCCCATCTCTTCTGGTAGATCGACTGCGATGAACGAAAAGGCCGTGGGGAGCGGGTGCTCATAAGAGCTGTGTTGACAGGGGTGGCCCTCTCTGCTGCGGTTTCCAGCCCTGTGGTCGGGCAAGGGCGCTGCGGACCCGAGGGCGGAAGCGCGATGCATGGCTGTCTCCATGGTGAGGAGGGCCCGACCATCGTGTTGGCGGCTGGCGCTGGTCAGGACTCCCGGACCTGGGCGCCTCTGGTCGAAGAACTGGCGTCGATCGGGCGCGTAGTGTCGTTCGATCGACCGGGCCTGGGCCGGAGCCCGGATGTGGAAGGGCCACGGACACCCACGGTCATCGCGCTGGAGATCCGTGACCTTCTCGCAACCCTGGGCGTGTCCGGCCCTGCGATCCTGGTCGGCCACTCCATGGGAGGGATCCATGTGCTGCGATACGCGGACATGTTCCCGGAGTCCGTGGCCGGGGTCCTCCTATTGGACACGCCGCCACCCGGCTTCGAGCAGGACCGGATGAGCCTGCTGTCAGAGCACGACAAGGATCAACGACGACGCGAGCTTGCCGAAGGCCGTGCGCGGGCCCCCGTCGTCGTCGGGCGAGAACGTGACGGGGCCGATCTGGAATCGTGGGAATTCAGCGCGTTCCCCGTGACCAGGCCGTTGATCGTCGTCGTCGGTGATAGCCAGTACTTCGGTGAGCTCGGGAGTCAGGAGGCACACCGGCAGCTGTGGGTCCGACGGTCGGAGGAATGGCTGGGCCTTTCGCGCCGAAGCGAGTTCGTGGTCGCGGCCGGGAGTGGGCATATGATTCATCACGACCGTCCTCAACTGGTCGTTGAACTGATTCGTCGGCTGGTTCGATAGCCCACGCCGGGTGTCCGGCCGAGGGCCCGGGAAATGACGATCGCCAGAGATCGGGAGAGGCGCCGGAGGAGGGGGCCGCAACTCGCGTTGAGTCTCGGGATAAAGAAGGACATGTGTCGCTTGCCGCCTCACGACCCATGCCTGCATCTTGCCAGCAGGTGACCGACCCTCCCTGACGTCGCGAGCCTCAGACAGGAGCGTCCTGTGGCCATGTCTCAGGAGGGTGAAGAGCGCGTTCGAGTCGCTCTTGCTGGGCACTACAGCATCGAACACGAGATCGGTGCGGGGGGCATGGCTACCGTCTACCTCGCGACCGACGAGAAGCACGATCGCCGGGTGGCGGTGAAGGTGCTTCGTCCGGAGTTGGCGGCCGGTCTCGGCGCACAGCGCTTCGTGCGGGAAATCGAGATCGCCGCCCGACTCTCCCATCCCCACATCCTCCCGCTGTTCGATTCCGGTGAGGCCGACGGCCTCTTGTACTACGTCATGC
>JABDQB010000187.1 GCA_013042495.1 Gemmatimonadota bacterium | reverse complement strand
CCTCGGCGGACAGCACGGCCAGCGCCTGCACCAGGTTGTAGGTGAACGAGTCGTAGTTGTCGATCAGAAGAACGCGTCTCACAGTCCCTCCTCGGCCAGAGTGAGGGCCGCCTCGAGGGCCGCGCTTTTCGCCAGGATCTCCAGATGCTCGTTTTCCGGTACGCTGTCGGACACGATGCCGGCCCCGGCCTGGTAGGCGTAACCGCCGTCCTCGAAGACGAGAGTCCGGATGGCGATCGCCTGGTCCATCGATCCGCCGACTCCGAAGTAGCCAGCGGTGCCGGCGTAGATGCCCCGTCGCACGGGCTCCAACTCGCGGATTATCTCCATGGCCCGGATCTTCGGGGCGCCGACGACCGTTCCGGCGGGAAAGGCTGCGGCGAACAGGTCGAAGGCGTCCCGCTCAGGCGCCAGGACCCCCCGGGTGCCGCTGACGATGTGCATGACGTGGCTGTAGCGCTCGATCGTCCGGAACGGATCGACCCGCACGGTGCCCGGGACGGCGACGCGTCCCAGGTCGTTCCGCGCCAGGTCGACTAGCATCACGTGCTCGGCGTTCTCCTTGGAATCTGCCAGCAGGTCGTCGGCCAGGGCGTCGTCCTCCGCCGGATCAGCGCCCCTCGGACGGGTTCCGGCAATGGGCCTGAGTTGCGCCTCCCGGCCATCGAGGCGCACCAGTGCTTCGGGCGACGAGCCGACGACCGACACTCCGCCCAGGTCCAGGTAGTACATGTAGGGAGAAGGGTTGAGCAGCCTCAGCGCCCGATAGACCTCGAACGGGGGGATGTCACAGCGGCCCTCGTACCGGATCGACAGCACGAGCTGGTATACATCGCCCGCTGAAATGTGGCCCTGGATACGCTCGACGCCTTCCAGGAAGTCGGGACGGTCGAGGCTGGGAACGGGGGCCGAATGTCCGGTGCCGGTGTCACGGTCAGGGAGTGGCCCACGTAGCAGGTTGATGACCTCCCGGCGCAGGGCCACGCGCTCGGCTTCGCTCCCCGAGTGGAGCATGGCGACCCGCCGTGAGACGTGGTCGAAAGCGAGCAGCGAAACGGGGGCCAGGTAGTGCGCCTCCAGGTCACCGTTGCCGCCCGCAGGGACTTTGAGGTCCTCGAACCTGCCGGCCATCTCGAATCCGGTAACGCCGACGAGTCCGCCGACGAAGGGCAAGTTCGGGACCTCGGGCTCGGTGCGCTTCACCTGCGACAGCGCATTGCGGAACGCATCCAGCAAGCCGGCGGTGTCGTCGGGAATCGGCCGGGCCGTATCGCCGACCCGGAATTCGCCGCCGCCCACCTGCACCTCCAGGGCATCTCCAAGGCCGATGAACGAGTAGCGCCCCAGCCGCTCACCCCCCTCGACGCTCTCCAAAAGGAAACGCGGTTGCAGTGGAGCGAGCTTCATAAAGGCCGATACCGGCGTATCGAGGTCAGCGGCTATGTCGAACGGATGCTGCATGGTTCCCCTTCGTCACCAGGGCCACGCGGAGGTGGGATGCGAAAAACCCACCTCCGTGCGGCCGAAGGTGGGCTGAATGTCTACCTGGAAGCGATGATGCTCAGGCGGATGCCACCTCCGGACGCGCATGGCGCCACCACCAGGAGGGGCTCGAGACCGACGTCGATGACATCATGGGCTGAATCATGGCTAACGGATAACCGGTCCCACCGCGGCCGTCAAGCGAGCCGCCCGCCGGACGGATCGTCAGGGCGATTCGTAGATCACTCCGTTCTTCATCACGAACACGACGCGGCGGATCGCCTCGACGCTGGCCGTGGGGTCACCCTCGACGGCGACGAGGTCCGCGTGCGCTCCCTGCCAGATTTCTCCCACCTTACCCTCCAGGCCCAGGGCCCGGGCGTTCACCACGGTAGCGGCCTGCAGCGCCTCCGCCGGTGACATGCCCGATCGTACCAGCCATGCCAGCTCACGCCAGCTCTCGCCGTGCGGAAACACGCCCACATCACTGCCGAGGCCGACGATTACGCCGGCCTGGCGGGCGGCACGGACTGCCTGCAGCGAGCCCCGGATCCGAGGGCTCAGTTCTTCGTCCGGAGTGCTCAATTCCCAACCCCCGCCCAGTCCGCTGAAGTACTCGTCGTAGGCCGCTGCGGCGGCCAGGGTGGGATAGAAGACGACCCCCCTCTCGGCCATGAGGCGAAATACCTCCGCAGTTCCCTCCGATCCGTGCTCGATCGTCCGGGCGCCGGCCAGCGTCGCGCGGCGCATCCCCTCGGGCGAACTGGCGTGCGCCGAAACCGGAAGGCCAGCGGCGGTGGCCTCCTCGACCAGGGCCTCGAGTTCGCCCAGGGTAAACGTGGGCGCCGTTCCGTGGGCCCGCCGGAAGTCTGCATACACCTTGATCACGTCCGCTCCGTGCCCGGCCTGCTCGCGGACGGCGCGCCGTATCTCGGTATCACCTGTCACCATCTGCGCGCCCGGCGGAAGGGCAAGGTCAGGATCCCATCCTCGCGGCCCGGGTGCGTACGAGGCGGTGGCGGCGATGGCCAGCGTCGCCGTTAAGACCCTGGGTCCTGGGATGAGACCATCGGCGATTGCGTCGCGCACCGCGAGATCCGCCCACCCCGCGCCCTCGGAGCCGAGGTCCCGCAGCAAGGTGAACCCGGACCTCAGCGTCCGCTCGGCGTTGACCCCCGCCATCAGGGTCCGGTACGCGCGCGCTTCCTTCAGCACCTGGTCGTCCCACAGGGTCTCGTCATACGGGTGCAGGAACAGGTGGGAATGCGCGTCGATGAGCCCCGGGAGCAAGGTCGCCCCGGGCAGGTCGACGACTCGGACGCCGTCCGGTGTCGGGACGGACCCGATTGGCCCGACGGACTCGATCCGCTCGCCAGCCACGAGCACCGCCCATCCGGTCCTCACCTCACCGGTGGCGGCGTCGAAGACCCGCTCCGGCCGGATTAGCGTATAAGCCGATTCAGGCTGCTGCGCCGGGGAAGCGATCGCGGTGGTCGCGAGGCACAAAGTGGCTGTTGCCAGTACTCGTACCGGGTGCCCGAGCGTAGCGATCTTCATGGCTTTCGATCCTCCTGAGTAACGTGCACGATCAGAAGTTGACACGCTGGTGGGCCGAGCGCACGTTTTTGAACGAGGCCGGTTTCTCGCCCCCTGGATTCCGGGTCACCTGCACTGACCGGAGGACTTCGTGTTGCGACTTTCCTCGACCGTTGCCCTGGTGGCTGCTGCTTCCATTCTCTCCGCCGCCGCTCTACCAAAGGGTAACAGCGCTGCGGATCCCGACCTGTATGTTTCCGCGGGCTGCGCGGGCTGCCACGGACCGACGGCGTCCGGCGCGATCGGCCCCACGCTCGCCGCGACCGGTCTGACGTTCGAGGCTTTTCTCGAACAGCTTCGCTCGCCGCGAGCGATGATGCCTCCCGTCGCGCCCAGCCTCGTGTCCGATGCACAGGCTCGCAGCCTGTTCGACTACGTGACCGGACTGGATCAGCCGGAAGGTGGGCCCATCGCGGGAACCGGTTGTCCGGGCGGTCAACATGGGCGCGGACATCACAGAGCCGGTGCCGGGCATTGTCCGCACCATCAAGGCGCAGCGGCCGGCCAGGGGCAGGGCCGCGGTAGGGGCGGCGCCTGCCGCCACGGCGCGTGTCGGCAGGGGCAGGCCAACGGCTGATCCGGCGCGGCCACCTTCGCCCTTTCCTCAATCGGGCAACGCGCTGCGTCTCGCAGGACTCCGTCAACAGGTTGAAGGAGACGCGAAATGAGGTTGACCGCTTTCTTGGCGATCCTTGCCGCATGCTGGGTCGTAGGTTGCTCGGACGCGCGCGACCGATCGTCGTCCGACGCGGCCGAGCGATTCGCGGGCAAGCTCGAGGCGTGTGAGTGGGCGGGTGTGCAGGGCGAAGTCAGGTGCGGCACCCTAGCGGTTCCGGAGGATCGATCCGTTGAAGGGGGACGGTCCATCGATCTCCGAGTCGTCGTGCTTCCGGCGACGGGAGACTCCGGTCCCGCTGCGGACGCCCTGACCTTCCTCGCAGGCGGCGGCGTGGCGCCCGCGACGCGCTATGTGCCGTTCTTCGCCAACGCCGTTTCGAGGCTGCGTGAGGGCCGGGACATCGTACTGGTGGACCAGCGGGGAACCGGAGGGTCGAATGCGCTCGAGTGCGATCTACCGGAACCGCACGAGGTCGAGGGCGCCGGAGATGCCTCCGGGTATGCGGAAGCATACGTCGCTGCCCTGCGGGCGTGCCGGATCGAGACTGTCGAACGGGCCGATCCGGTTCAGTACACGACATGGAACGCGGCGGACGACCTGAACGCCGTTCGTGAGTGGCTGGGGTACGAGCAGCTCAGCCTGTGGGGGGCTTCCTACGGCACCAAGGTGGCCCGCGTGTTCATGCGACGGCACCCGGATCGAGTTCGAGCGGTCGTTCTGCACGGCGTCGTCCCCATCGAGCGCTCCATGTGGCCTGACCTCTTCCTGGCCGCCGATTCGGCTCTCGCTGAACTGACGGATCTGTGCGCCGCCGACCCCTCATGCGGCGCGGCATTCCCGGACCTGGAGACCCGTTTCGCCGGGCTCGTCGAGCGCCTCGACTCCGATCCCGTCATGCTCCGGGTACCGCTGGACGATGTCCCGGCCGACACGATCGCGGTACCGTTCGATCGACGTTCATTGGCCGGTCTGGTGGCAGGGATGCTGCGGTCCAGCCGGGCGGCTCGCGCCCTTCCGTCGTTGGTATACCGGCTGTCGGATGGGGACTATGCGGAGGTGACCGCGATGCAGCGGCCGGGGGCCCCGCCGCCCGTTCCGCGGGGCGTGTACCTGTCCATCGCCTGCACGGAGGAACTGGCGCGGCTCACGGAGTCGGACCTCGAGAGGGCCCATCGGCCGACTCGCCTTGGCTCCGGTGAGTGGATCGACGAGGAAATCCGGGATTGCGCGATCTGGGGGTCAGGGACCGTGCCCGACGGATTCTGGACCGCGGTCGAATCGGAGGCGCCGGTCCTCCTGGTCACCGGCTCCGAGGACTACATCACGCCACCCGGCTACGCCGACTGGGTCGCCGGCCGTCTGCCGAATGGCTCGGTGCGTGTCGTGCCGCAGCGCGGACACGACGACATGGATCCCTGCGTCGCCGGGTTGATCGAAAATTTCCTGATCCTGGGGCGCGACACCGAGCCCGACCTCGGCTGTCTGGAGGACCGGGAGGCTCTCCCGTTCGTGTTGCCGGGCTGAAGGCCCCCGCGGGCGCGTCACCAGTTCAGGGCGCGGCGTTCGAGTCGTAGTTCAGCAGGAACGTGAGGAAGTCCCCCACGGCGATCATGTCGGGGCCCGTGTAGCGGATCGTGTGCGAATCGATGCGCTCGACGATCTCCAGGTATCCAAGCGCCTCCACGGGCCGGTAGTTCTTGAAGCTGACCTCGAGCTCCACCGGCTCCCCGAGGTCCCACGGCTCGAAGTCGGCGATCCGGGCTACGGCTCGAGCCGCGGTTTCCTCGATCAGGCGATACGCGGCTTTCGGCATCAGGGTCTCGGCGGAGTGGAATCCGTAGGCCTTCTTGACGACCGCCGTCTCCAGATCGCCCAGAAGTTCGCGGGCCTCGTCGGCGATCGCGTCGTCCCCCGACAGCATGATGACGGGAACGCCGAAGTAGCCGGCGATCGCCGCGTTGAGCCCGGTCTCAGGGACCGGGACGCCGTTCAGCTTGACGGACGTGAGGCGCGCGCTCGACATCGTATGCGCCCGCACCCCGGCGCGGTTATCCGTGCCAGTGTGGTATCCGATGAAGATGGCCCCGTCGAACGTGTCGTCGATTCCGGCCATCATCGAGAGCGGCCGCGGCCAGGAGCGAATTACCGTCACGTCCTGGGGTAGCTCGTCCAGGAGGAGATTCTGGCCGTTGCCGTGTGAATCGCTGACCAGGATCTCCGTGGCCCCCGCAGCACGCGCCCCCCGGATCGCTGCGTTCACCTCCTCGGTCATCCACTGGCGCGCGCGTTCGTACTCGAACCCGGAGGGCCCCAGTTGCTCGCCGGTCACCGTACCGACGACTCCCTCCATGTCCGCCGAGATGTAGATCTTCAGGTCCTCCTGCGCCGCGCCAGCCGATGCGGTGAACACGACGGCCGCCGCCGACAGAACGGCGGCGCACCGGATGCGCCGCAGGGCTTCGGTACGGATACGCAAGGCTTCCTCCAGAGGATTGTTGCCGGCAGAGGGCGAGGCCCTCGGTGTCCCACCAGCGTAGTCTACGCCTACCCGCACTGCCAGTCCGCCGTCACGCGGGGAGCCGTTGACCATGCTACATTTGGGGCCATGAAAGCCGACACCATTCTGCCGCTCAGGCTGGATTCTGACGGGCCGCACGCTCTCACCTTCGTGGCAGAACGCGCCGGCCGCGATGTCCTGTGCCGCGTGCACGGCGGGCAGGCTCATGTGGGTGCGGTGGCCCTGGCCGAGTGGCGCGACGGGAAAGCGCATACGCGTTGCCTCAGTGCCCGGGGTCACAGGGAAGAGGCCATCGCCCGTCATGCCGCGCACACCCTGTGTGCCGCCACCCGACGCAACGTGGCCTGCGTGGCCGGGATCCACTTCGACTCCATATCGGCCGCCGATATCGCGTCCATTTCCGCGGACGCCTATTCGCTGGCCCGCCGGGCGGCTGGACTCGCCGCTGCATTCGAATGAACCACGACCCGGGCAGGGGAGGCCATATGACGATGGAGGATGGGGCGAACAATCTCTCCGAGTTGATCGACTACCAGGACGGAGCGGTGGTCAGCCGGCAACTCGCGAAGACCTCGGGCGGTTCGGTGACCGTGTTCGCGTTCGCTGAGGGAGAAGGTCTGAGTGAACACACCACGCCGCACGAAGCACTGCTGCAGATCGTGGACGGGGTCGCGCTCATCGAGATCGCGGGCGTCACGCACCAGGTCGGGGAAGGTCAGATCATCCACCTGCCCGGCGGTGTGCCGCACGCCGTGCAGGCCGAGCAGAGGTTCAAGATGCTCCTGATGATGGTTCGATCGGAGTCCTGAGCTGGAGAAGCGAAGGTCCCTCGCCTACGGCGCGTCCGTCATCGGAAGGTCCGGATCTGAAGACAGACGATCCTCCACGTAGAACCACTCGTCCGGCACCTGTTCAAAAGGTCCCCCACGACGGCGCACCCGCAGGACCAGCTCGCGGCCGCCGCCACCCTGGAAGTACAGAGCCCTGAACCGGTGATGACCCTTTGCCAGGCCGATCGCGCCGGTCTTGGGGCTTGCGGAGTGATGACCGTCATGATCTATGACAAGCTGCTCATCAATATAAAGTTGCGATCCATCATCTGATGTAAGTTCGAATACGTACACTCCGTCGAACGGAACTCTCAAGTAGCCCCCGTAGAGAAGACCGAAGCCCTCGTCACGCTCGATTCCCGGCAGCTCGACACGCGGTATGACCCCGCCCGCCACGGCCCCGGCGTCAGCTACTTCGGCTGCCGATCCGAACGTGCCTTCGACATAGGCCAGGGAGAGACCCGGGCGGAGCCTGGAACTGTCGATGTCGAGGCCGGTGCGAAGGACGGTTCGGGAAAACGAGGCTCGCGCAATCGGGCCGGCCCTACCACCGGGTAGCACCACCCGCGCGGCGACCGCGACGCCTGCCGAGTCGAGCGCGAGATCGAGGGCTTCTTCATACAACGCCGACCCGGCCGTCGGGTCCGCACCGTCGAGCGTGTACCGGACCTCCCCCCATGGCATCGGGTTCCGAAGCTCGACCCTGGTCGACTCCGCCAGCGTCAACACGTCTTCCTCGAGCCCGCCCGGTTCCGGGAGACGATAGTTGACCCCGAGTGCCTCGAGGCGGGCAAGGCCTGCCGGCAGACGCTCACTGAAATCGGCCCAGTCCCTCGCGGAGCGGGGAGACCAGGTCAGCTCGGACAGAGCCAGTGCCCTGGGATAGGCCATGTACTCGACGTGCCCGGGCGTCTTCATGTACTCGGTCCACACGTTGCCCTGGGCACCGAGCACCCGTCGGCCTTCTTCCGGCGTAAGTTCCTCCGGGATCGGCTCGTAAGAGTACACGAGTTCCAGCGGCAGATACCCTCCGATCGCGAGCGGCTCCTCGTCCTGGTCGCGGCCCTGGTAATAATCGAAGTACATATGGCTGGTGGGAGTCATGACCACGTCGTGGCCCTCGCGTGCCGCCTCGATTCCTCCCGCGATCCCCCGCCAGGACATCACGGTCGCCTCGGGCGCCAGGCCACCCTCCAGGATCTCATCCCATCCGATCAGCCGCCGTCCGTTCTCGCGCAGGAAGCTTTCGATGCGTCGGATGAACCAGCTCTGCAGTTCGAGTTCATCGGCCAATCCCTCGCGTCGCATCACCTCTTGGGCCGCGGGGCTTTCCTCCCACCGTCGTTTCGGAGCCTCATCACCCCCGATGTGGATGTACGGGGAGGGGAACAGCTCCATGACTTCCGATAGAACCGTCTCCAGGAACTCGAACGTCCGCTCGTGCGGGCAGTAGATGTCCTCCCTGACGCCCCAGATGGTGGAGACTTCGAACGGACCGTCGGTGCACGCGAGCTCGGGGTAGGCGGCGAGCACGGCGACCGAGTGCCCGGGCATCTCGATCTCAGGCACCACGGTCACGTACCGCTCGGCCGCGTACGCCACGATGTCGCGGACTTCATCCTTCGTATAGAAGCCGCCGTACGGTATTCCGTCTCCCACATACGGGTCGAAGTTCTTCCCGACGATCGTCTCGGCTCGCCAGGCGCTTACCTGGGCGAGGCCAGGATAGGCGTCGATCTCCAGCCTCCACCCCTGGTCTTCGGTCAGGTGCCAGTGAAATACGTTCAGCTTGTGGCGCGCCAGCAGGTCGATGTACCGCTTGATGAAATCGGGCTTGAAGAAGTGGCGCCCGACATCCAGGTGCAGTCCCCGATACACGAAGCGTGGATGATCGCGGATCTCAAGCGCCGGCACGATCCAACCCTCGGTCTCCTGCGGAGAGGTCGGCATCAGCTGGAGGAGGGTCCGGGTCCCGTAGAAGAGTCCGGCGTGCGTGGCGGCCCGGATCTCGATCCCCGCCCGCGTCACGGTCAGCGAGTACGACTCGTCCCGGGCCAGCGGCGAATCCGTGATCGGCGTCGCGCCCGCCGAGCTCCGGTCGAGGATCAGTCGGATTTCAGCCGACTCGGCTTCACCGGTCGGCACCGGCAGACCGGTCGCCGCGCGAAGTTCCGCGCCGAGGATTTCTGCCAGCTGCACGAGCTCCGGGTCCGCCGGATCCGCTACGACCAGGCGGGTATTCTGGTCCAGGGAGTACCCACCGGACCCGAGTTCGAGTTGCTCGGGAGCTGGAATCAGCGCAGGGGTCTCGCTTGCCGTATCACACCCGAGGGCGACGAGCGAGGCCGCCACGAGGGCTGATAGTGCCGTGTAACGCATGGGGCCCCGATCATGGTGAAGGTTGAGATCGGCGCTCCGGTTTCGCCGGGGGACAGGCCCTGTACATTGTCGGCCCTGGCGGCCCTGACGCGCCGACCGATACGACACGCTCTCACACAGGAAGACGATACATGATGCGTTCCCTTCTCACCACATGCGCCCTCGTCGCTGTCGCGGCCGCCACCGCGTGCGATAGTGGCGACGGCTTCGACGATGCCGCTGCCACCATCGATGCGATCGACCTCGCACGGGGAATCCAGGACCTGGCGGCGGACTCCATGGGAGGGAGAGCCCCTGCCTCGTGGGGGGAGGAGCGCACCGTGCGGTATCTGCAGGAGAAGTTCGAGGCGCTGGGACTCGAGCCAGGGAACGGCATTGGCTGGGTGCAGGAAGTGCCGCTGGTCTCGCTCACACCGGATCCCGACATGGGGGCGGTGATCCAGGGCCGCGGCACGGTGAACCGCCTGCAACACGCTGCCGACTTCGTGGCCGTCACCGAGCGGGTGGTCGAGGAAATTTCCCTCGACCGGTCACGGCTCGTGTTCGCAGGCTACGGGATCGTGGCACCGGAGTTCGATTGGAACGACTACGAAGGCGTGAACGTCGCCGGCAAGACGGTCGTCGTTCTGGTGAACGATCCCGGCTACGCGACGGGGGACGACGCCCTCTTCAACGGTCGCAGCATGACGTACTACGGGCGCTGGACCTACAAGTATGAAGAGGCCGCCCGCCAGGGGGCCGATGGTGTGCTGATCGTCCACCAGGCGGGCCCGGCCGGGTATCCATGGGCCGTGGTGGAGGCCGGCTGGTCGGGACCCCAGTTCATGCTCGCCGAGAAGGGCAATTCGCCGCTGACCAGGGTGCAGGGCTGGCTCACCGAAGAAACGGCTCGCACGGTGTTCGCCCAGGCCCGGCTCGACTTCGATGCGCGGGCCGCTCAGGCGGCCACCCGGGATTTCGATCCCTACGAAATGGACCTCGATCTATCGCTGACCCTCAAGAACTCGATCGAGCGATCCAACTCGCGAAACGTCCTCGCTCTGCTGCCCGGATCCGAGAGGCCCGAGGAGCTGGTGATCTACACGGCCCACTGGGACCACCTCGGCACGGATTCGTCCGTCGGCCCCGACAGCATCTACAACGGGGCCCTCGACAACGCCTCCGGTACGTCCGGTCTGGTCGAGATGGCCGGCGCTTTCGCGGCGCTGAGGAAGGCTCCGGCCCGATCGGTCCTGTTCATGGCGGTAGCGGCCGAAGAGCAGGGTCTGCTCGGCACGGCCCACTACGCCTCGCACCCGGTGTATCCGCTGGACGCCACCGTGGCCACGGTGAACATGGACGGGCTCAACATCTGGGGCCCGACGAGCGACCTCACCGTAGTGGGGTACGGGATGTCGGAGCTGGATGACGTGCTCCGGGTTGCGGCAGAAGGAGCGGGACGGACGCTGGCTCCCGACCCGGAGCCCGAGAAGGGGAGCTACTTCCGTTCGGATCACTTCGAGTTCGCCAAGCGGGGCGTGCCGTCCCTGTATCCCGATGCGGGGGTGCAGGACCTCGAGCACGGCGAGGAATGGGCCCGGGAGCGCCGCGAGGAATACACACGTGACCATTACCACAAGCCGTCGGACGAGTACGACCCGTCCTGGAATCTCGAAGGCGCGGTTCAGGACCTCCGTCTCCTGTTCGCGGTGGGACACGCCCTGTCGACGGGTGACCTATGGCCCAACTGGCGGGAAGGGACCGAATTCAAGGCGTTGCGGGACGAGATGATGGGGTACGAGACGGCGCCTGCGGCGGAGGCGGAGTAGCGACCCGTCAGGGCGCGATCCACAGCTTCAGTGCGAACACCACGATCATGACCACGACCACGCGCTTCACCCACGCGTGGCCCTTGAGCACCGTGAGGTGCGTGCCGGCGAGTCCGCCCAGCAGGTTGCCCCCGGCCAGCGCGGTCCCCATCCCCCAGTCCACTTTGCCGGCGAATGAAAAGAGGACGAGGGCCAGCGGAGTGAACACGAGGACCACCAGCACCTTGAGCGCATTTCCCTTCACCAAATCGAGGCCCGCCAGCATGGCGACCGCGAGGATGAAGAAGCCGACGCCGGCCTGAACGAATCCCCCGTAAACGCCGACGCCGAAGAACAGGATGGAGAAGGCGACGCCCGAGACGCGGGATTGCGCCGCGCCGCCTGGTGCGGGATCGACCACCGCGCCGGCTACCCGCTGAATCCGATTCCGCAGGGGGTCGAGCAGAATCACCACGGCGAACACGACCATCAGGGTGGCGAGTATCCGCTGAAACGACGCGTCACCGATCCGGATCGCGGCCCAGGTCCCCAGGCCCGCTCCCGCGAGCGCCGGCACAGCCGCCCTCCGAATCCAGCTCCAATCCATCACCCCATGGCGGTTGAAGCTCCACACGGCGCCCGCGTTCTGCAGCAGGATGGCGATCCGGTTGGTTCCGTTGGCGACGGTGGGCGGGAGGCCCAGGAAGATGAGCAGCGGCAGTGAGATGAAGGACCCGCCGCCGGCCAGGACGTTGATCGTCCCGGCTGCCGCCCCCGCCACGAAGAGGAGAAGGTACGTCGCCAGGTCGCTCACAGCCGGCGAGACTCCTCGAGTTCGCGGTTCTCGATCATTAGCGTGAACGTGACGTAATACTTCATGATGTTGCTGACGTAGCGCACAGTCTCACGGCCCACCTCACGAGCCACCAGGACTTCGACGTTGTCGAACCACTTGTTGGGGTCGAGGCCGGCCGCGGCCGTCTTGCGTCTGAGGTTCCGGATTCGGGTGGGGCCAGCGTTGTAGCCCGCGATCGCGAACACCTGTCGCACGATCGGTTCCAGGGCGGGGTCATCGAAGTAGCGGTCCTCCAGGAGGCGAAGGTATGCTGCGCCCGCCTCGATGTTGCTGTCATCCGTACTGATGTCGTTCACGCCAGCTTCGGCCGCCGAGGCCGGCTTGATCTGCATGATCCCGACCGCCCCGTGGCTGTTCTCGGTGTCGGCACCCAACCTGGACTCCTGAAACGCCTGCGCCGCCAGGAGCACCCAGTCGAGGTCATACGTCGCGGCATGCGTCTCGAACGAGCCCTGCAGCCTTCTCAAGGTCTGCGAGTGTTCGGCGCGTCGTGCACGCTGAACGCGCGTCGTGTCTCGCGTGTACCGCTTGAGGAGGATGTTGCCGGTCAGCGTACCCGTGCGGCGTTCGCGCCCGAAATCGTTCAGCGCTTCCAGGAGAACCGGGCTGTTCTTCCGCACCGCCCACCCGATCTCGCCATCCGTGCGCACCGCGAGGTCTCGGTGGAGCACCAGGTCCGGGTAGATCTGCGCCCAGAACTCGGCCTGGTACGCGTCCACGACTGTCGCGGGTGAGTTCCCTACGCTCACCTGCTCCAGCAGGTCCTCCGCGTCGAGCACTTCATCCACGGACACCAGGTTGAGCGGAGCATGTCCCTGCTCGCGGAGGTCCGCGTCGAGGGCCTGCAGGCTCTCCCAGTAGCTGCTCGACGGCCGGACGTGAAGCTCAAGTGCGCCGAGGTCCTCGAGTCGGCTGGGAATCGCCACCTCCGTCCCCGGGCCCGTGACGACGATCTCGGAGACCCCGGTCGCCAGGGGGCGCGTGAAAACCACCAACTCCTGGCGATCCGGCGTGATCGTCAAGCCGGCCGCCGCGATGTCACCGCGTCCTTTCTGGAGGAAGGGAATGAGAAGGTCCCGGGTCACGGGCTGCACCACGACGATCACCTTCAGCTGCCCGGTGCCGAGTCGCTGATTGAGAAACTTCTCCAGATCTACCGCGGCTTCTGCCACGAGGCCGACCTGTCGACGACCGTCGAACGCGAAGAACATGGGTTCGTGCGCGGTAAGGAGCCGAACCACTCGCCGCTCGGCCATTTCCGGCAGGTCGCCCGTCCACGGCTCGAGGGTCCGCTGCGTCGACTCCGGCAAGCTGTCCAGGGCGGTGAGCAGCGTCGGAAGCTCCTCGACTTCGGGGATCAGGTCCGCGGCCGGCGCCTCGTCTGCCGTGACCTCCGCGTTCCGCGCTTCCCCGGAATCCGCCGCGGTCACGCCTTCCGAACGCTCGTCGACCGAGGACTCGCTACAGGCCGAGAACAGCCCGACCATGAGGGCCGCCGCCGCGCAGGGTACGCCGGATACTCGCCGGGTCCGCCGTCTCATCGCCATGTGCCTCCGATTGGGCCTTGCGGTCCGTCGCGTGGATCGAGGATCTTGCCGCCGTGTCGCCCGGTAACATGCTACCATGGCCTCGTGTCGGCCACGCGGGCCGAGCCGCGTTGATGGACGCGATGGCCGTCGGACCTTCATGGGAGACGACCGTTGACCCGGACCTCGCATATCTGGACGGAACTCATGCGCCGGCGCGTGCCGCACATCGTCGGGGCCTATTTCGCCGGCGGGTGGATTCTGCTCGAGTTCACGGACTGGGCGGTGGGCCGCTGGGTTCTGTCGCCGCACATCACGGACCTCGTGGTCGCGTCGTGGCTTCTCATGATCCCTGCCGTCGCGTTGCTGGCGTGGACGCATGGCGCTCCTGGACGGGACCGCTGGACGCGTCTCGAAATCGGAGGCGTCGCCGCGAATTTCATCGTGGCGGCTGCCGTCATGTTCGGCCTGTTCCAGGGGCGGGACCTCGGAGCGGCCACGACCACGGTTACGGTGCGGGACGAAGACGGACGCAGCGTCGAGCGAGATATTCCGAAGCGCGAGTTCATGCGACGCCTGGCCGTCTTCGCGTTCGTCAACGAGTCGGACGACTCCGGTCTCGACTGGCTCCAGCTCGGCGCGCCCTGGTCCCTTACGCTGGACCTCGAGCAGGACGACTGGCTTCGGCCGGTGACCGGCTTCGCCGAGGAACTCAGTGGCGAGGGCCCGTTCTCCCCGACTCATCTTCCGCTGTCGCAACAGCGCGAGTTGGCCCTGGACCGTTTTCTCGACTACCTGCTCGTGGGGTCGATCCAGGGACGTGGGGACTCGGTGGTCCTGGCCAGCCGGTTGTACGACGCGAAGACCGGCACTCTCCTGGCCGAACGCGCCTTCGAAGGTCCCGAGCCGTTGGATCTGGTGGATCGCATTTCGAGTCAACTGCGCGATGATCTGGAGATTCCATCGGGCCACGTGGCTCGAACGGCCGATCTGCCCGTGCGCGAGTTGCTGTCAGATTCTCTGGTTGCCGTTCGGGCGTTTCTGCAGGCCGAGTACGCCGAGGGCCGCGACGCAGCCGCCAACCTGCGGCTCCTGGCCGCCGCGGTCGGCACCGACTCGACGTTCGCCCTGGCCCAGGCGGCGCTCGGCGAGGCCTACATCGCGTTCAACCAGCCAGAAGATGCGTTCGCGGCCTATGAGGCAGCCCTTCGACACCAATACCGGCTCAGCGAGCGAAGCCGATTCGAGGTCAAGGCCCGCTACTATCAGATCACGCGTCAGCCGGAGAAGACCCTGGCCATCGCCCGCATGCGGACGGATCTGTATCCGACGGACCCGAGCGCCTGGGATGTACTCGGCATCGTTCTCATCAACCAGGCCGACAACGAGGGCGCTGTCGAAGCGTTCGAACAGGGTCGGGTCCTCGACCCGTCATCGTGGAGTCGGGTCCAGCTGCTCGGGCAGGCGTACCTGAACGCGGGCCGGACGGACGACGCCGAGCGGACGTACCAGCGGCATGCCGACCGCTATCCAGAGCGCCTCGCGCCGATTCGCGCGATCGGCGGCATGTACCTTCAACAGGGTCGCTTCACGCCGGCGGCCGAGCAGTTCGAGAAGGCACTCCTGGTGGACCCGAACGACTTCCCATCGCTGGTCGCCATGGCCGACATATCCGAACGGACGGCGAGCTTCGAGAACGCGCGAGCATTCTACGATCGGGCCATTTCCGCCTCGCGGACGACCGACCAGATGTGGCAGGTCGGAGGTCGGCTGGTCGGCCACTTCGACTTGCAGGGGATGACCGACAGCGCCATCGCTCGAAACGAGGCCCTGTCGGGTTACATCCGGTCGAGCCTGGGGAGGGTGCCGGAACTGCAGCACCGACTCAACACGATCGCCCTGTATCCCAGGGCTGGCCGGTCGGCGGAGGCTCGGGCCCTGCTCGACACGCTGAGGTCCGAGCTGGAGCCTCCCCTTACCCTGTTCGTTCCGGTCGCCGAGGCCCTTCTGCTCCGCGAGCTCGGTCAGGGTGAGGTGCTGGAAGCCAAGATCCCGGAGGCTCGCCGCCTGTACGAGGAGCTGGGGTACGCGTCGCTCGAGTGGACAATGCTGTACCTGGAAGCCGAGGCGATGCGGATGCAGGGAAGATGTGCGGACGCGATTCCCATGTTCGAGCAGGCTGCGGGGGCCATGCAGGTGGGTCTGCTGGGCGAGACCGATGTGGGCCTCGGGGGTAACCCGTGGCTCGGGCTCGGCACGTGCCTCCGTGAACTTGGACGGCACGACGACGCGGCGAACGCCCTGGGTGAGTCATACTCGCGGCTCCCCGCCGACGCGCGGGTCCTGCTCCAACTGGCCTACCTGTACAGGGACATGGGGGACCGGGTGGAGGCCATGCGGTACCTCAATGGAGCCGTGC
>JABDQB010000185.1 GCA_013042495.1 Gemmatimonadota bacterium | reverse complement strand
GATGAGCGATGAACCCAGTCCCAGCGCACCCTCCTCCATCGCCTGGGCCACGAGGGCACGCATGTCGTTGAGCTCGTCGTCCGTGGGCGGGCGGTCCTCGTACCCGAGCGCGTGGATGCGGACCGTGGTCGCTCCCACGAAGGAGGCAACGTTCGGTGCCACGCCCCGGCCGGTAAGCCACTCGAGGTACTGGCCGAGCGTGGTCCACTGGATCGGGAAGCGGATGTCGCCCTGCGAATCGAGCTGTTCCTCCCTCATCTGCTCGTTGAGCGGCCCCATCGACCAGCCCTCGCCGAACACTTCCAGCGTCACGCCCTGGCGGATGTCGCTCTGCCCCAGGCCGTCCTCGATCAGCGACTCGGTCGCCCACGAGAGCATGTTGATGAAGCCCGGTGAGACGGCGAGGCCGGTCGCGTCGATTTCAGTCGTCCCAACCGCTCGCCCCAGGTTTCCGACCGCCGCGATACTGTCCCCCTGGATCGCGACATCGCCCCGGTAGGGCTCGGCCCCCGACCCGTCGTAGATCGTTCCGTCCCGGATGACGACGTCGTATTCCTGCGGCGCTCCGCAGGCGGCGACGGCCATCAGGCATACCGCCACCGCGGCAGCGAACCTGTGCATCGTGATCTCCCTCCGATGTCGGAGCCGTTCAGAACGCCCCATGCTCCGTCCTCTCGATGATCTCTTCCTGCAGCGCTTCGGACAGGTCGCAGAAGTAGTCGCTGTAGCCGGCGACCCGCACGATCAGGTCGCGGTGCGAATCGGGGTCGGCCTGTGCCTCCCGCAACGTGTCCGCGTCCACGACGTTGAACTGAACGTGGTGTCCGGCCATCTGGAAGTACCCGCGGACCAGGTGCCCCATCCTCTCGATCCCCTCGTCCCCTGCGATCAGGGATGGGGTGAACTTCATGTTCAGCAGCGTCCCGCCGGTCTTGATGTGGTCCATCTTCGCGGCAGAGCGAAGGACCGCGGTCGGTCCCTTCCTGTCGGCGCCCTGCACCGGAGATATCCCCTCCGAAAGGGGAAGCCCGGCACGGCGGCCGTCCGCCGTCGCCCCGGTTACCGATCCGAAGTACACGTGCGACGTGGTGGGCAGCATCTCGAGACGGTGCGCACCGCCGATGGCGGTCGGACGCCCGTCGATGCAGTCGAACGCCGCATCGAAGACGCGCCGCATGATGTCGTCCGCCGCGTCGTCGTCGTTGCCGTACTTGGGCGTCCGGTGCAGCAGGCGCTGGCGCAGGGCCTCGTGTCCCTCGAAGTCCGCCCGCATGGCCGCCACCAACTCGGACAGAGACAGCAGGCCGTCCTCATAGACCACCTGGCGGATCGCGGCCAGGCTGTCGGCGATCGTGCCGATTCCCACGGCCTGGATGAAGCGGTTGTTGTAGCGAGCGCCGCCCGCGTTGTAATCGCGGCCGTTGGCGATGCAGTCGTCGATGAGGACGGAGAGGAACGGCGCGGGCATCTCGCGGGCGTACATGCGGGCAATGGCCTGGTTGCCCCGGATCTTCACGTCGACAAAATGCCGCAGCTGTTCCTCAAACGCCTGGAACACGTCGTCGAAAGTGTCGAATCCGGAGGCGGGTCCGGTATGCGGCCCCAGCTGCCGGCCCGTACGCGGATCGAGCCCATCGTGAAGCGCCAGCTCGAGCACTTTCACGAGGTTGAAGTAGCCGGTCAGGATGTACGCTTCCTTCCCGAACGCGCCGACTTCGACGCAGCCGCTGCACCCGCCGGCCCGCGCATCCTCGATCGTCTTCCCCTGGCGCAGCTGCTCGGCCACGGCCGCGTCCGCGTTGAACAGTGACGGGAAGCCGTAGCCCTTTCGGATGACGCGCAGGGCATGCTCGAGCACGTCGTCGGGAGTCTCGCCGGCGACCTGCACGTTGGTGCTCGGCTGCAGGAGGTGCATCTCGTCCACGATGTCGAGAAGGATGTGAGACACCTCGTTCGACCCGTCGGAGCCATCCGCGAGCAGTCCGCCGATGTTGATGTTCGCGAAGTCGGTGTACGTCCCGCTCTCCGCCGCCGTGACCCCGACCTTCGGAGGGGCCGTGTGGTTGTTGAACTTGATGAAGAACGCCTCGAGGAGCTCCGTCGCCGATTCCCGGGTCAGGCTTCCGTCGGCCAGTCCCCGCTCGTAGAACGGCAGCAGGTGCTGGTCCAGGTGACCGGGGTTGAACGCGTCCCATCCGTTCAGTTCCGTGATCACGCCGAGGTGGCAGAACCAGTAGTACTGAAGGGCCTCGTGGAAGTCGCGCGGAGCGTTCTCCGGCACGTGCCGGCACGCCGCCGCGATCTTCTCCAACGCCGCCCGCTCGGCGGGATCGGATTCGGCCGAGGCCTTCGCCTCCGCGAGTTCCGCGTGCCTGTGCGCGAACCGGATCAGGGCGTCACACGAGATCCGCATTGCCTGCAGCGCCTCACGCTTGTCCAGCGCCTCCGAGTCCTCCGCGAAGTCCAGGGCCGCCAGCGCGGCGTCGATGTCGGCCTGGAAGTCCCTCATTCCCTTCGAGTAGATCTTGTCGTCGAGCACGGTGTGCCCGGGGGCTCGCTGCTCCATGAATTCGGTGAACACGCCGGCTTCGTACGCATCGTGCCACTCGCCGGGAAGGGACTCGAACAGGCGGTCGCGCAACGAACGGCCGTTCCAGAACGGGATCACTGTGCTCTCGTAATCGGCGATCGCGGCCTCTGGCACCGAGTAACGGGTCTTGGGCCGGGAATCGAGAATCCGCAGGTCCTCGACCGAGTGACAGGTCAGCTCGGGAAACGTCGGCACGGCCTTCGGCTCCGGTCCACGTTCGCCGACGATCAACTCCCCGTATCCGTGGTACAGGGTCTTGTGCTCGCACAGGTGGAGGAACGTTTGCGCCCGGAGGACCGGCGTGGACAGGCGGCCGAGGTACTCCTCGTAGAAGGCCGTGACCAACACGGCACGTTCCGCGGAGATGCTCGGCACCGCTTCCAGACTCTCCTGCCGAAGCCGTTTCGTTCGATCCGTCATTCCGTCATCCTCCGATTACGGTGAGGAGGCCCGCCTCCTCGAAGATCGTGGCAATGTCACGCATGCGGTCCGCGGCCGGCGATTGCGCCCGGAATGTCGTTCCCGGCACGCCGACCCGCTCCCTCTTGTCCTCGCCGAGTTCGTGGTATGGCAACAGGCTCACCTGCAGAATCCCGGGGAGCGACGCGGCGAGTGCCGCCGTCCGGCGCAGGTTCTCGGTGTCGTCGTTGGCACCCGGGATGACCGGAATGCGTACCCATATCGCCGTGTGCACGGCTGCCAGCGCTTCGAGGTTGGCGAGGATCCGGTCGTTCGGCGCTCCGACCCATTCCGCGTGCGAGACCTCGTCCGCGTGCTTGATGTCGAACAGGAAGAGGTCCGCGAGCCCGGCCGCCCGGAGCAGCACCTCGCGATCGACGAGTCCGCACGTGTCCACCGCGGTGTGAACGCCCAGTTCGCTCAACGATTCCAGGCAGGCGAAGACGAACTCCGCCTGGCTCAGCGGCTCACCGCCGGAGAACGTGACGCCGCCCCCCGACTGCTCGTAGAACACGCGGTCGCGGGTCGCCTGGTCCACGAGACCCTCGACCGTCATCGCCCAGCCCGCGAGTCTGCGGGCCCCCGTGGGGCAGGCATCGGCGCACAAACCACAGGCCTCGCAACGCTCTTTCGGTTCGGCCCATCCCCCGTCGATCCCCGACGGAAGACCGTGCGGACAGGCATCCACGCAGGCCCCACACGCGATGCAACGATCGGGCGTCACGAGGATCTCGGGAGCCGTGCGCATGCCCTCCGGATTGTGGCACCAGCGGCACGCCAGCGGGCATCCCTTGAGGAAGACGGTCGTGCGGATTCCAGGTCCGTCGTGGACGCTGAACCGCTGCACGTCGAAGACGAGTCCCGTGGGAGGGGCCGGATTCACGGGGCGCTCGCGATCGCCCGTTCCGCGGGATCGTCCATGTGGTAGTAAGCCCGGATGTAAGGCCGCTGAACCTCGAACGACCAGTGCACGTCGCGCAGGTAGTCCGCCGCCTCGCCATGATGGGAGCGCGCGATGAGCTCGACGATGTGCGCGTGCTCTGCGGTGGAGGTCAATTCCCACTCCCGGTGGAACCTCCGCTCGCGCGGAAAGTCGTACAGTCGCTGCTTGCAGATCCGCACGGTCCGGCGGAGAAGCGGGTTATCAGAGGTACGCAGAAACACGTCGTGGAAGGCGAGGTTGAGGTCGTAGTAGGTGTCGAAGTCACCCGTCTCGATGGCCTCGACCATGGACGCGTTCAACTCCCGCATGTCGTGGGCCTCGTCTTCGCATACGCGTGCCGCCGCGTGCGTGAGAACGTAGCTCTCGAGAGCGCCGATGACCTGGTACAGATGCCGAATGTCGTCGAGCTCGAGTTTCCGCACCTTCACGCCCCGGCGCGGAAGCACGGTTACGAATCCCTCCAACTCCAGCTGAATCAGCGCGTCGCGCAGGGGCTGGCGGCTGATTCCGAGCTCGGCGGCCAACATCTTCTGATCGATGAACGACCCCGGCTCGAGGTCTCCGGAGTTGATCGCCCGGTGCAGGTGCTCGTACACCTGCTCACGCAGTGACTTGAGACGGAGGAGTTCCCGTCTTTCCACGGTGTTTCTCCGGTCGAAGAGTGTCGCAGAGGGGGTATGCGCGACGGCCTCCATGATACCTGATATATTAGATATCAGACTCCGGAAAAGCAAAACCCGGTCGACCATCCCTCAGGCACTTCGGCACCGGATCCGCCGCGCCAGGTCGCGATCTCACTTCCCCGCCC
>JABDQB010000183.1 GCA_013042495.1 Gemmatimonadota bacterium | reverse complement strand
AAATTGGATCGGTCGCTCCGAGGGTGCGCTTCTCCGATTCCATCTGGCCGGCGACCGCGGTGACACGCTGGAGGTATTCACGACCCGGCCGGACACGATCTTCGGCGCCACGTTCATGGTACTCGCTCCCGAGCACCCGCTCGTCGAGCAGCTCACGAGTGCGGAGCGCCGCTCGGAGGTCGAGGCCTATCGGTCGGCGGCGGCGGCCATCGACCTGGTGGAACGTCGGAAGGCCGACGATCGGACGAAGACGGGAGTGTTCACGGGCGGCTACGCCGTGAATCCGGCGACCGGCGATGACATCCCCGTTTGGATCGCCGACTACGTCCTGATGGAGTACGGCACGGGCGCGATCATGGCCGTCCCCGGGCACGATCAGCGCGACTTCGAGTTCGCCCGTCAGTTCGGGCTGGAGATCCTGCCGGTGGTGGTGCCGGCCGAGGTCTTCGCCGATGTGGCTGACCCGTCGTCCAGCGAATTGGACTTCGGCGACGAGGCCTTCGTGGAGCATTCCGAAGACGAACGCCTGATCAACTCCGGCGAGTTCAGTGGGCTCCTGGCGTCAGAGGGTGCGGTGCGGATCGTCGAATGGCTGGGAGAGCGTGGCCTCGCCGAGCCCAAGGTCAATTACCGGCTCCACGATTGGTGCATCTCGCGTCAGCGCTACTGGGGTCCACCGATTCCGATCCTGTACTGCGACGGGTGCGGAACCGTTCCGGTGCCCGAGGAAGACCTGCCGGTCGTGCTGCCGCACGTGGAGAACTTCAAGCCCGGGGATGACGGGATTGCCCCGCTCGCGAAGGACGAGTCGTTCTACCGGACCACGTGTCCGTCGTGCGGCGGTCCTGCGCGACGGGAGACGGACGTTTCAGACACGTTCCTGGACAGTTCGTGGTACTTCCTTCGGTATCCGAGCACCGACTTCGACGATCGTCCCATCGACCCGGCGCGCACGGATCGATGGCTGCCGGTGGATATGTACATCGGTGGAGAGGAGCATGCCGTACTCCATCTCCTGTACTCGAGGTTCATCACGATGGCGCTGCACGACCTCGGGCATCTGCCGTTCGCGGAACCCTACGTGCGATTCCGGAAGCACGGACTGATCATCCGGGAAGGCGCCAAGATGTCCAAGACCAAGGGCAACGTGGTCAACCCGGATGACTACATCGAACGGTATGGAGCGGACACGTTCCGCACGTACCTGATGTTCCTTGGTCCATACCAGGAGGGCGGCGACTTCAGGGACAGCGGGATCGTCGGGCCGCAGCGCTTTCTGTCGCGCGTTTCCGACGCGGTGCAAGCCGCGGTGCAGGAGGGGGCGACGGGGTTCCCGGATCCGGCCGTCGAGCGTGCCGTTCACCAGACGATCCGCCAGGCCACGGAAGACTTCAGCGGCCTGTCGTTCAACACGGCGATCGCCGCTCTTATGGAGCTGCTGAACGCGCTTCGCGCGGGCGGCAGGGTTCCGACTCTGGATGAAATCCGGCCGCTGGTGATCATGCTTGGCCCTATCGCACCACATCTCGCCGAGGAACTGTGGGAACAGATGGGCGGCGAGCCGAGCCTGTTCGAGCATGGCGAGTGGCCCACCTTCGATCCCGCCAGGCTCGCGACGGATTCCGTGGAGATCCCGGTGCAGGTGAACGGCAAGCTGCGGGCTACCGTCTCACTGCAGAGGGGCGCGAACGAGGCGACGGCGCTGGCGGCGGCGCTGGCCGACGAATCCGTTCAGCGTCACGTGGGAGAGGCGTCCATCCGCAAGACGATCCACGTACCGGACCGGCTGCTGAACCTGGTGGTGGGCTGAGGCGAGGAACGCGGCCGGGGCCACTCGTCACCAGTTGACGTTGCCTTCCTTCGACGTGTCGATCTCTGCCTGGTCGTCGCCCTCGGCGAAGAGAAATGAACGCAGGTTGCTCACCAGGAACTCGCGGGCGCGCGGATCACGGACGTTGAGTCCATAGTGGTTGATCAGAAGCATCTGTCTTTGCTTCCACTCGTCCCAGCACTCGAGGCAGATTTCGGCGACCAGTCTTTGGCCCAGGTCGTTCGGAAACGGGGCCCGGGAAATAGGCTGACGATCGGGCTTGTCGCACCGAACACACTGAAGCGCGGAAGTCCCTGAGGAACCGGCCATTGGTTCAGACCGGTACGGTGAGGACGGAGCAATTCGCTCCCTGGATGATCTGTCGGGTGATTCCGCCGAGGATGACCCGGCCCTTGAGCCCCGGTGCGTGGTACTTGCCGATGACGATCAGATCCGCGGCCTCGGTTTCGGCAATCGTCAGGATGTGGTGCACGATCGGCCTTCCGCGGACGATGGACGTCTGGATCTCGATACCTTCCCGAAGACCCGGGGGCACGCGGTTGAGGGCTTCGTCCCTCGCGCGCTGTTCGAGGACCTTCACCGTGTCGTCGGTCTTGGTCGGAGAACTCACCGCCCGGACGTAGGCCTGCAGCGTGCCGGGCATCGCGTGCATCAGCACCAGACGCGTGCCGAAGTACGCGGCGTAGCGGGCCGCGGTGGCCGCGATGGGGGCGCTGCCGTCCCGGAGATCGAGAGCGGCGAGAATCGTCTTGTCGGATTCCTGCCGAATCGGTCTCCAAACCAGCACCGGGACGCTGGCCTTTCGAACGATGGCGACGCACGTGTTGCCCACCTCATCCGATGGCCACACTCGTTTCTGGTGCGCTCCCACCACAACGAGCTCGGATTTCAACTCCTCGGCCACGGCCACGAGAGCTTCGGGCGTCCAGCCGGCCCGCACATCGATTCTCGCGTCGATGCCGCACTGCTCTGCGATGGCCTCAAGATTGGCCCTGGCGTCGAGCTCACGTTCCCGCACCATTCCGAGTTTCGACCCCAGTTCCCGGCTCAAATAGCCGGGCACACTGAGTCGTTCGATGGCGTGGAACAGCGTGATGTCCGCTTCCGGGAAGCGTGACACGGCCCAGCGGACAGTCTCCACCGATGTGTCCGAGAAGTCGATGCCGATCAGGATGCTCTTGTACATGGCGCTCGAACCTAGCGGGTCGAATCGGCCGACGCACCACCCACAGGCGGCTCGAGCAATCGATCGAGCGCGACCCACGGGTCGCCTTTGCCGGTCTCCCGGATCACCTCGCGGATGGTGGTCGTGAGGTTGCCGTGCCGTTGGTACAACGTCTCCATGTCATCGAGGCGCGAGTAGTAGAGAACTCGGGAGAGCAGCCACGCGTTGTTCACTCGTTCGGGGTCCAGCCCACCATAGCGGCCGGATCGAAACTCGTCCTGGACCTCCGTCTCGAATCTCCGGGCCGCCTCTCGCAGGATCCGCCTTTTCTCCTCACGCATCTCGTCGGGCGGCAGATCCGACTCGTACAGTACTTCGAGCGGATCCAGGATCGAGTGGAAGAACCGGCCGAAGACCCGAATGTCATGCCATCGATCCTCTGCCGACTCGCAGAGCCACTCGTCGGCCAGACCCTCACAGAAGAATGAGATCGCTCCCCGATGGCCCACGAAGTTGGCGAAGCTCTCGTTGAACCGGGCCTGCCCCTTGGGAAAGAAGGTGCTGTGCGTGATCTCGTGCAGGACGGTCTCGACAATGCCCACGCTGTCGGCGCGTAGCGTCGTCGACATGAGAGGATCCGGAAACCAGCCGAGCGTGCTGAAGGCGCTCGACGGCCTCACCCAGGTGTCGAAACCCCGCGCACCGAGCTTTTCCGCCTCCTGGCGCGCCTTATTGAAGTCGAAGTAACCCTTGTAAGGCAGGCGACCGACGATCGGGAACCACCACGTCTTCCAACGGAGGTCGAACTCGTAGGCGGCGTTGACGACCATGAGAAGGGTGTCGCGTTCGAGCTCAACGTAGCTCGTGAATGCGTCCCCCGGCGCCAGTTCCAGGGCCCGTGCGGCGTAGTCCCGCGAATCCTGCACGAGCCTGAGCTTACCGCGCAGCTCCGCCGATGCCGTCGTGTCATGGACGATTTCGTGAATCGGCCGGCGGGCCGTGAGGATCTTCGCTTCCTCCCAACCGGCGCGGAGTACGTAGCCTGGCGAACAGGCCGGCAGAACGACCATGGCGGCGACGCCCGCGATGAGGGGTACGTGTGGCATGCGGATCCGTGTCATGCTGGCTATACGTTCTGACCACCGATTGGTGCCTTCCCGGCCGCGCGGGCGCTGCTTCACGACTTCCTCACGTAGTAGACCCGCTCCCGGACGTCGTCACCGCTGTACCGGCGATCCGGACCGTCCGAGTCGCTGCGGTACCGTCGGTAGCCGCGAGCAAACACGCGAAATGTGTCCGCGTCGCCGGACGTCCGGAAGGCGTCCTCGATACAGTCTCGCGGCAGCAGGCCCTCGTCGTTGTAGCTGAGAAGCACGTGTCGGGCATCGGCCTGGTCGAGGATCGAACGCAGTGCCGTCTCACAGCGACCCCGGCGGCACCAGTCCGAGCGCAGGTCGTCATCCGGGATGAGCCCGGTCTTGCCCCTCAACTCGGGCGGCGGGTCCCACCCCTGGGCCAGGAGTTCCGGCAGGTGATAATAGCCCGGATACTGGCGCTCGTTGTATGGCGGATCAAGATACAGGAGGTCCACCGATCCAACCCGGCGGAGCAGAGCGGACGCCCGTCCCCGAAACGCTGTACAGCCGAGTGCCGAACGTGCCGGCGGAACGGCAGGCCGAACCGGTCGAAGGCGTATCCGGCGCGTGGAGTTGGGTTGCCACGTCTTCACGAACGAGGCATAGACTCCAGTTGTGTTCGCGACCCGGTCCGCGGCCTGGATCAGGGTCGCGAGGAGAAGCTGCTCACTCGCCCGGTCGATCAGGTCTTCCTGCTCCCACTCGGCGATGCGTTCGCGGACGGCGTCGATCGACGCGCCGTTCTCCGGCGTGAAGTACATGCGACCGTGTTCGCGGCCGTCTTCGCCCGCGGGGGTGTAGTGTTCGGTGACGAATCCGTGCTTCGGAGGCAGTCCCTCGAGCACCCGAAGAATGGCCGCGTAGCTGGTGGAGCGCCCTATCTCGCTTCCTCCGACGAGGGACCCCGGGTACCCGGGCGTCCGGTCCAGTTCGACCCTCGCCACCTGGTAGGCGTACGAGGCAGCCAGGAGATCCCCGCAATGGACCCGCCAGCCGGCCGTCTTCAGGGCCCGTCCGACGCTCGCCGTGCCGGCGAACGGATCACACGCGACCCCCGGCGAGAGCCCGAGATCGGCAAGCGTTTCCAGGAGAAACGGTACCAGTTTCGTCTTGTTTCCGATGTAGCGCACGCGTTCCTCACCAGACGTTGATCCGAACCGAATGATACGCCGGGTCGGATGGCCGCAGCGAGTCCCCTTCCTCGCGCTGGTCATCGGTGGGGTCGGTCCTGTACCCGGCGGGAGGAATAGCCGTACCTTGTCTAGGACGCTTCGAGTGCCGGACCCCGACCACAGAGGTAGCGTGAGCCTGCTCGAGAATCTCTACAACGTGGCGGTCAACGCGTTGAGGCCCCTGCTTCCGGCCTTCGGCGCCGCTTCGCCCAAGGTCTCGGCCGCCGTCGAGGGCCGCCGCGCCGCCGCCGGCGAGATCACGCAGTGGGCCGAACGGGAGCGAGATCCCTTCCGCCCCCTGCTATGGCTGCACGGTTCCTCCGCCGGGGAATTGGCGGGGGCCATCCCCGTCGTGAACCGCGTGCAAACCGAAAGGCCGGAACTTCAGCTTCTGGTCAGCTACTCGTCACCATCAGCCGAGAGCGTCCTCGACGAACTGGGGGCTGACTACGCCGGGTATCCGCCCCTGGAGACGATGGCGGCCTGCCGGGAAGCACTCGAGTGCTCGCGGCCCGACGCGCTGGTATTCGCCAAGCTGGATGCCTGGCCCGCCCTGACCCGGGCCGCGGCGGAACTCGGTATCCCCCTGGGGATGATCAATGCCACGGTGCGACCGAGCAGCAGCAGGTTGCGGGGCCCCGGGCGGCAACTACTCGTACCCAGTTACGGCCGGCTCGACGCGGTTGGCGCCGTCTCGGAGGAAGAAATCGAACGACTCGAGGTCCTCGGGGCCCGCCCGGAGGCGATTCGGGTGACGGGTGACGCATCGTTCGAGCGGGCCCTCGAGAGAGTGGACCGGGCCAGGCACGCGGCGACTGCCAGCAATCGGAAACTGCCGGTCGAAACATCGAGCGCGGTCCGCCTGTGCGCGGGATCGACGTGGCCGGAGGACGAGAGAGTATTGATCGAGGCGGCGGCCGCGCTGGCGGCACCGGAGCGAAGCGGTGACGGCACGGGTCTCGAACTGGTCCTGGTGCCGCACGAGCCGGATGCTGCGGCGGTTGGGCGTATCCGCGACCTTTGTCTGGAGCACCTTGGTGTCGAACCACGCCTCTGGTCCGCCCTCGCCGATTCGGCGCCGGGTGAAGACACGGGGCCGGGGTCACCGGCTCCGATGATCGTCGACGCCGTGGGCTTTCTCGCGGAGCTGTACCTCGAGTGTGACATGGCCTGGGTGGGTGGTGGAATCGGGGGAGAGGGCCTGCATTCCGTCGTTGAACCGGCGGCGGCGAGCCTGCCGGTCCTCTTCGGACCCGTGTACGATCGCTGGGAGGCCCGCCAGATGGTCCACAGGGGGATCGCTGTCGAGGCTGAGCCTGACGGAGTGGCATCGGCGTTGTCGGAGCTCATGTCCGACCGCAAGCGCAGAGACGAGACAGGCGCGGAAGCGCGGCGCTACGTGGAGAGCGGACGGGGCGCGACCGCGGCCTCGGTCCGGCTGGTCACGGACCTCCTCGGGGCTGGTATTCCCACCTCACTCGGCTAGCCGGCTTCCGCCTTCGGGACAGGTTTCGGGCCGAGGGCATACCAGAACAACAGCCCGATGATCGGGCACACCAGGATGATCGCGCTCCACAAGACGCCTACCCTCCACGCCGGCCGTGCCCGGACGATCATCCCGATGGCCCACGCGTCGAGCACGACGAGAAGACCCGCGAGTACCCACCGCGAGTCCAATCCGATCACGAAATCCAGGAGATCATTCATGCCGCGCTCGGCGATCCGGCGAACTGGAGCCGGTGCAGTCGAGTATACAGTCCGCCAAGAGACAGAAGTTCTTCGTGAGTACCGGTTTCCCGAATCTCACCGTGATGCATCACGAGGATGCGGTCCGCGTTGCGGATCGTCGACAGCCGGTGTGCGATCACCAGGCTGGTGCGGCCCATCATGAGCGCCTCGAGAGCCAGCTCGATCCGTGCCTCGATCTCCGAGTCCACCGCACTGGTCGCTTCATCCAGGATCAGGAGATCCGGGTTGCCAGCGAGGGCCCGCGCGAAGCTGAGCAACTGGCGTTCGCCTGCGCTCAGGTTGCTGCCGCGTTCCCCGAGTCGCTGGTCATACCCGTCGGGCAGACGATCGATGTAGCCGTCTACCCCAACCCTGCGCGCCGCCTCTTCCACCTCCCGCGGCCCGATGTCCGGTCGGCCCAGATCGATGTTCCGGACGACCGTGTCGGAGAACAGGTACACGTCCTGGAGCACCAGGCCCATCCGGCTCCGCACGGCGCGCGCCGGTACGGTAGAGATATCGATGTCGTCGAGAAAGATCGTTCCGCGCTGCGGACGGTAGAAGCGCATCAGAAGGTTGATGAGCGTTGACTTGCCCGCCCCCGTGGCTCCCACGATCGCGATTCGTTGCCCCGGTTCGACGGTGAACGATACGTCCTTCAACACCCAGTCGACGTTCTCAGCGTCCGGTGGTGGGGCGTCCGCGTCCATGTCACCGTATCGGAACCACACGTTCCGGAACTCGATCCGCCCGCCGCGCACGGGGACCGCCTGCACGCCCGGATCTGCGACAGAATCGGGTCCCTCGATGCCTCGTCCGTCGTCCGCGGTCCCGGGCTCGGATTCCACGGGATGCGGCTCTCGGTCCAGCAGCCGGAACACTCGTTCGGAGCTCGCCATCGCGCTCTGCAGGATGTTGTACTTCTCGGACAGGTCCTGGATCGGCCGGAAGAACCTTCTCGCGTACTGAAGAAACGCCGCGATCGTACCTACGGTCATGGCTCCGCGCAGGGACTCGGACCCTCCGTACCAGATGATCAATGCCATCGCGAGGGCGGCCAGGATCTCCACCGTCGGGAAGAACAACGCGTAATACGTGATCGACCTCAGGTGAGCGGACAGGTGATCCCGATTGATCGAGTCGAACCGATCGAACGTCTGATCTTCCTGCCGGAAGAGTTGGGTCACGCTCATCCCGGTAATGCGCTCCTGGAGGAAGGCGTTGATCCGGGCGAGCCGGAGACGGATGTCCCGGTAGGCCCGACGCACGCGCGTTCGAAACAGCCAGGCCGATGCGAATACCAGGGGCAGGACCGTGAACGTGACCAGGGCGAGTCGCCAGTCCAGGATCAACATCGCGGTGACGATGGCTCCGATCGTGAACACGTCACCGAAGATCGTGACCACCCCCGACGTGAACATGTCGTTCAGGGCCTCGACGTCGCTCGTGACCCGTGTCATCAGCCGGCCCACCGGGTTTCGATCGAAGAACGCCAGCTCGAGACGCTGCAGGTGCGCGAAGATCTGGCTCCGCAGATCCTCCATCACCCGCTGTCCGATCCAGGTCGTCAGCAGGGTGCGGGCGTACTCCAGCACGGCGGCGACGAGGAGTGAGCCGACGTAGACGCCGGCAAGGAGTGCCAGCAACCGCAGGTCTCCGGCCGGGAACGCCTGGTCGATCGCGATCTTCGTGAGCCACGGTCCGATGAGGGCGAGACCCGAGGCCGCGATGAGGATGGCCACGGCCGCCGCCACGTGCCACCGGTAGGGGCGTAGATACGCGAGCAGCCTGCGCATGAGGCGGGCGTCGTACGCCTTGCCAAGGGCTTCTTCTTCGTGGACGGGCCCTTCCGGCGACGTCTGCAGGGTCGGTTCTCCAGTGCTAGAGGTTTGGGCTCTCCGAAGATACCCGGCTCCCGGGCGGCGTTCCAGCCGCCCCGTTTGACGCTCCTCCGAATGGGGAGCATCATCGCCGCATGCTCACCTCTATTCGAGTTCGAGGCGCCCGGCAGAACAACCTGAAGGGGGTCGACGTCGAAATCCCCCACCGGGCGATGACCGTCTTGACCGGACCCAGCGGCTCCGGGAAGTCGAGCCTCGCGTTCGATACCGTCTATGCGGAAGGTCAGCGGCGCTACGTCGAGTCGCTGTCGACCTATGCCAAACAGTTCCTCGAACGGATGCCGAAACCGGCGGTGGATTGGATCGAGGGTGTCGCTCCGTCGGTGGCAATCGACCAGAGGAACACGGTGCAGACAAGTCGTTCCACCGTGGGTACCACCACCGAGGTCTACGACTACATGCGACTTCTCTGGAGTCGGGTCGGGCATACCCTGTGCCCGGACTGCGGGGAACGCGTCGTCCAGGACACCGTGCAGTCCGCCACCGACGAGGTCCTGTCGCTACCCGACGGCACATCCGTCTATGTGACCTTTCCCCTGGAGCGCAGCGCGGGTCTCTCGCACGAGGCGGCCGTCGCGAATCTTCAGGCCCGTGGCTACGTCCGCGTCATGATCGACGGAGCCGAGCACCACGCTGACGAGCTGGACTACGGGGAGGGGCCGCCCCCCGACGATGAGCCTCGCCTCGACTCCGCACGGGAGGTGCTGGTCGTGGTCGACCGCCTGTCCGTTGGTGCGGAAGTACGCGAGCGGATTGCGGATTCGCTGGCCGGGGCGTTTGCGGAAGGTCACGGCCGGGCCGAGGTGCTCGTGGTCCGGCGGGTGGACGCACAGGCACCGACCGTCCTGGAGCGGCTGGCGTTCGCGGAGGCCTTTCGTTGCGCGGACTGCGGGCGTGAGTTCCCGACGCCGACACCGATTCTCTTCAGCTACAACCACCCGACCGGCGCCTGCCCCGAGTGCAACGGATTCGGGGCCACGCTCGAATACGCACTCGACCTGATCGTACCGGATCCCGAGCGATCTCTGGCGGACGGCGCTCTGGATCCGTGGACGAAGCCCCGCTACTTCCGGGAAGCGGCGGACGTAATGGAGCTGGCGGCACGGCGGGGCGTGGACTCGACTCTCCCATGGCGGGCCCTTCCCGAGTCGCTTCGGGAGGAATTGCTGCGCGGTTCCGAGGACTTCGTGGGCATGTTTCCGTTCCTGCGCTCGCGCG
>JABDQB010000180.1 GCA_013042495.1 Gemmatimonadota bacterium | reverse complement strand
GCGTCGTGCATGGCATCGCGCGAAGCCTGCTCGTACTGACGCGCGAGGTAGATCGGGCATAAGGACATCGTGGACCTGCCTCGCGCCACTGCCTGGGCGAACTCGATACAGGTCGCATGACCGCATGATCCGGTGTTCCAGTACCGGCCATCCGGCGTCGTGCCGATCTTCGCCAGGATCTCCTCGACCTCTGCCGGATCGGGAACGCCGAGGTCAATCTGCTTTGGCTCGAAGAACGTCCGCAGGTCAAGGTCGTCCGCCGGATTGACGACGGGCTCCTCAGATCGCGGAGGCTCGGACAACTCTGCGATCTCCTTTCGCCAGTACAGGTCATCTCCGGGGCCGAAGGCCGGGTGGCCGAGGTTGCCCTCGAAGGGGAGAATGTCGACGAATCCCAACGGCGTGCCTTCTTCGAGCAGCGCTCGCGCAAGAGTTGGAAGGCTCTTCAGATCCCGCTCTTTTCGAAACCTCCGCGACGTCTGGCGCTGCTCCTCGAGAAGCTGCCGCGGCAAACCTCCGGACAGAGACAGGTGACGACGTCTGTCAGGTGTCAGCCTGTATAGAGTCTGCGGCTGGTCGAGCGGTTTGGCGCCCCGGTCGGCCAGCAACTTTTCAAGCTCTTCGAACGAAATGCAGATGTCCAGTTCGTCCGCGGTACCGTTGGCTCCCGGGGCTCCGAAGCCCGAGTACACGATGTCGGTATCGTCGTCTTCGATGCTCCGGATGTGTCTCGCGAGTGCCACCGCCGGCGTGACCACCGGGGCGAGGAAGGGCAGGAGCTCTGGAGCCCTCGTGCGACAGTAATTGACGACGACCGGACTGGTAGAGCGGAGCCAGGATCGATAGCCGCCGTCGTTCCACAGGCGCAGGTATTCGGCGGCCACCAGCTCGTCGCCGACCGCCTCGAAGTATACGGTCTGGAAGCCAACCTCGAAGCAGGCGTTGAGAATCTGTTCCGGCGTGGCGGGGAAGAAGTAGACGCTGATTTCGTTCGGGAGGATGAGCAGCGCGCGGCCCGCATCGATGGACTCGAGGCACGGATCGATGTCGCCGACGACGTCAATCGCATCGTGATAGCACGAAGGAACACACAGCCCGCACTCGATGCACGTAGCAGAATCGATGCGGACTTCGTTCCCGGCCACGGCTATCGCCTCGACCGGGCAGACCCGCACGCACGCCATACACGACGTGCATCTCTCGTTGATCGAGAATCTGAGACTCACGTCCCCCCTGGAGCTTATTGGTGGCCCCGCAGGAGCCACGCCGAAGAGTAGGTACCCTCTCTTTCAGCAATGAGTTGCAAGCTTACAAGAAGCGTACCCTGAAAACACCCGTCAATCATGGCATTGGACCAGAGCCGTTCACGTGCGTCGGGTGCCGGAAGTGCATACAAAAGCATCATGTTAGACGGCATTGCGGCAATGTGCGGTATGTGTTTGGGCGAAAATGTCTCATTCGCGACTTACGTGGTCTGTGGCGTCAGGGCAACGAGTCTGACGAGCCGCCACCGCACAGGTTGGCAGAACGACAGGCGTGCAAGTAGCTTGTCGAACGGCCGTGGGAAGGCGGAAAAACAGGGCCTGGATTTCGCTTGCCCTGTCCCCCGGCCGCGCCGGTGGTCCTCCCAGCGGCCTGCCGCAAGACACCTGTAACCGCGAAGGCGATTCATGGCCACTCAGGAGCCCAGTATCCTAAAGAAGCTCCTTTTCAGATTCGATGGGGCAGCTGACAGCAAGAAGGTGGAGTTCACGAGTATCGGAGGTCAGACGTGGCAGGCGGAACTCTGTCTGCACTCCGGCACGAACGCACAGTCGCCTCGCCTGCTCGTCATGTTCCGGAACCGGACTCGACCACGCGACCGACAGCGCTATACGCTCGTGCCGCCCGGCTTCTCAAAAGTACCATCCGAGGCCGCCAAACAACTCAGCGAGGGCGACCTGCAGAAGCTGCTGGCGTCATCCGTAGAAGTGTGAGGACCGGCATGTCACGCAAGATCTCCGACGACAATTTCCTCGAGTGGGAAGTCTACGTATCCGGCGGACAGCCTGATTCCGTCGAGGCTGCGCGCATCTTCTTCTATTGCCTCGACGCACCCATGAATCCGGCGAGATTCGTTCGGCATGAAAGCGGAAACGTAGCGCAGGCCGAAGCGGCGGTGTTGGATATGTCGGACGAGCAGCTCCGTGAGTTGCTCGCCGAAGCGATCGTGAACGAGTAGGGACGGTTGCCGATGGCGCGCGAAGGCCGAGAGGGCTCGATCGAGGTCATCACGGGAGTGATGTTCTCGGGCAAGTCCGAAGAGCTGCTACGTCGGGTACGTCGGGCCATGATCGCGCGCCGGTCGGTACAGGTCTTCAAGTCACAGCTTGACGATCGATACGGCGGTATTCAGAGAATCAGCTCCCATGATGGCCGGGAAATCGAGGCCAGGCCGGTCTCCAACTCTCGAGACGTGGCTGAGTTCGTGAAGGCCGACACGGAAGTCCTCGCGGTCGACGAAGTCCAATTCATGGACGATGGCATCGCCGAAGTCGCTGACAATCTGGCCAACCAGGGTGTGCGGGTCATCGTTTCTGGCACGGACATGGACTTCAGGGGTCTTCCGTTCGGCCCGATCGGAAGTCTCCTGGCGATCGCCGAGAAGATCGACAAGCTGCACGCGATCTGCGTCGTTTGCGGAGACCTGGCGACGCGCAATCAGCGGCTGATTGACGGTCAGCCGGCGCCCGCGGAAGGGCCCACGATCCAGGTGGGTGGTCTGGAGAGCTACGAAGCCCGGTGCAGGGCCCACCACCAGGTGCCTTCGAGCCTCGACGACCAGATGCCGCTGATCTCAGACCGGGAAGGCTAGCTCGTCTGGACCGCGAAGGCGTGCAAGGCCGTCGCCTTGACCTGCACCCAGATTCGCGAGCCGACCTCTAGCGACAGTTCGTCGCCCGCCGCACGCGTGATCACGGCGACCCAGTGGCCGGTTCCTTCCAATCGCACCCGTAAAAGGCTCCCCGACGATCGGATCTCCGTGACCTCCGCCTGGAAACGATTGCGGGGGCTCGCCGAGATCTCGGTCCGCGAGAGAAAGAGGTCTTCGGGCCGGTAGACCACCCGGACCTCGCTTCCCTCGACGGCGGAGCCCGCGGCCGTCAGTTCGGAATCGCCGATTCGCAGCGTGAGCAATCCGTCGAGCGATGAAGTCACGGAGGCCCGGAAGGACAGTTCGGCCCCCGTTACCGCGGCGATGAACGGATCAGCCGGGTTCTCGAACAGGTCTTCGGGCCGACCGGACTGCACCACGCGGCCGTCCCGCAGCACGACCACACGGTCGGCGAGGCTGAAGGCATCCGCGCGGTCGTGCGTGGCGAGGAC
>JABDQB010000179.1 GCA_013042495.1 Gemmatimonadota bacterium | reverse complement strand
ACGCTGAGCTCTTTGGGATTGCAGACCACCCCGCCTTTCGCGCCGCCGAAGGGCACATCGATCAGTGCGCACTTCCAGGTCATCCAGCCGGCCAGGGCTCGCACTTCGTCGGCGGTCACGTCGGGGTGGTAGCGGATCCCACCCTTTCCTGGCCCCCGGGCCCGGTTATGCAGCACCCTGTAGCCGGTGAAGTTTCGTACCGTGCCGTTCGACGTCTCGATCGGAAACTCGGTGATGATCACCCGTTCGGGCCGGACCAGGTAGTCGACCATACCCTTCTGGAACTCGGGGAGGTATCGGATCGCGTGTTCGAACTGCTGCTGCGCGATGTGGAACGGGTTGAGGTCTTCCTGCGCGGGGACGGCGGTCGTTGAGCCGGTCATGGCAAGCCTGCCTTGGTCGAGCGTTCTCACGGCGAGAGAGGGAGATGGGTGCCATCAATGTAGCGAGCCGCGCCCGCGTGCGGGAGCGTCCGGACCTTCCACGCCGCCTCGTGATTCGTATACTTGGGGCCGAGCCGATGTACGGTGAGCTTTACGAAGCCATGGGACTCGCGGACGTGGCGACGATCAAGCCGAGCTGACCTGCCAGTTCACTGAATCCAGAGCGGGAAGGGCCGCTCGGTCCCGTCGGTTTCCGAGGCGGTCCTTCTTGCGCTCTGGCCAGCCGCGTCGCTCACATCCTGGCCGCAGCCGCCTTCGCCTTCTCCAGCCCCGCGAGGAACAGGCTGATCCACCTGTCGAAGTGATAGAGGACGCTGATGGTGGCCTCGGGATCGGCCGCCACCTCCGGGTAGTCCCGATCCAAGTCGCGATAGGCCACGCCCGCTGCATCCTCCAGCCCGAGATGACCCGCAGAAACGGCCCGAAACAGCGGAGCCCATGCGTGATCCATGCTTCTCAGTTGTTGGGCTTCAGCGAACGCCGCCTCGTACTCGCCGGCCTCGAGGTGCTCCACGAACGCCACACCACGCAGCCAGCCGGGCAGGTGCGGGTTGAGAGCGAGCGCTTCGTCGATCAGCCCGCGCCCTCGCTGCACCTGGCCGGACATGCCGATCAGGAACCCGGCCCAGGCCCGGTAGAAGGCGCTGTTGGGGTTGAGGCCGAGCGCGACTTCCGCCTCGAGCGCCGCGGCCGTGTGCTCCCGATCGAGGAATCTGATGAACGCCATCGCCGCCCGGGCCTCCTGACAGCGAGGGTCGAGCGCGACCGCCCGTGTCGCACATTCGCGCGCCCGCACCAGCGGTTCTTCGGGACCGCTGTATCCAAGTGCGTAGGTATCGGCGTAGACCTCGGCCAGCTGCGACCAGGCTAGCGTGTAACCTGGATCCCGCTCGACCGCCATCTCCAGCGCCGACCGAACGCGCGCGTGGGTGTCCTGGTTGAGATTCGCTACGTAGCTGTGGTACAAGAGCGTGGCCTCGTACACGGTGAGATCGACCGTTCGCTTGCCACGCGTGCCGGATGTGAGCTGCCGGGGTATCACCCCGCGGACGTCGCCTACGGTGGACAAAATGCGACGCGTGATGTCGTCCTGCATCTCAAACAGCGCGGACGCGGACAGGCTGCCCTCCATCCTGGCCGCCCAGACCTGGGCAGCGTCGGGGGTCGCGACCAACTGGGTCGCCACACGGACGGTCGGACCCGCCACCCGAACGGACCCCGTCAGGATGAAGTGAACGCCCAACTCACGCAGCGCGGCAGGTATCTTTCCCGCCTCGCGATCGAAACTCAGTGTATATGGCGGTCCGACGACGACGAGGCCGGCGAAAGCGCTCAGGCCGATCGCCAGCTCCTCGCTGATTCCATCTGCGAGGAAGGCGAACGACGGGTCAGTTCCACCGTACGAGAACGGAAGCACGGCGATCGACGGTCCGCGGGACCTCTCGATACCGACTCGTGATTCCGATGAGGGGCGCCCGCCGATGTTCGAGTCGTCACCGTGCGCGACCTCCGCTGCTGAGCCCTCTACGAACGACGGCACGTAAGAGCCCTTGGGCAGGTCGATCCGAAGCGTGTCGGTCCGGCCCTCCGTCGCGAAGTAGTGGGCGAGCGCTCGCCTGAGGCGCAAAGCGTGTACCCGAACTGCCGGATTGTACGTGGGATCGAAGCCGGAGTCGTAGCCGAGAGCATGGACGGCGATGGACGCCTGATCGGCGTCCCCCGCCTGGTCCGACAGGCTGCAACTCACGATGTACTCCAGGAAGCGGCACAGCTTGGCACTGCGCCGGAACCCATCGCTGCTCAGGATTCGGTCGAGCTGAACTCGAACGGCTTTCGGGTCCGGCCGTGGGGCTTCCTGGTGCTCCGCTTTCGTCGTCACCGAACTACTCGATGCTGCGGGAAGAGGTTGGACACCGTTTAACGTTAAATGATACTCCTCACAGGGCGCTCAAGTCCATACGGTTGTGTTCAAATGAGCCGTTTCGGGTCGGCAAATTGCCTCGAGCGCACGACACTGCCCTTGGACCGAGGAGACATGACCCATGAAGAAGTTGACCGTCGCAACGCTTGCCCTGAGCCTCGCCCTGCTGTTGCCCAATCAGGCACTGGCGCAGGTAGACGACACGCCGGAATCGGATCGGGAGCGAGCGCCGTATCAGTTTCAGGAGGGCGCCGAGCCCGTGATCCCATTGAATACCGATGATCCGACCTACGATCTGTGGAAGCTGGTGCGCGACGACTTGAGCGAGGGACGAGAGCCGGGCCCGATCGACGTGCAGCGGTACTACGGAGGACTCGGCTGGCAGGGCATCCCCACCTTCTTCAGGCTGCCGGTGGCGTTGGTTCCGGCGGATCTCGAGGCCGGACAGGTCGATGTCGCGATCATGGGTGCGCTCACGGACATGGGCATGGGCTCGCGCGGCGCGAGCAGAGGACCAGCGGCTTTCCGGGAGGCGCGCGGTGAGTATGTCGCCTGGGGCGCCTATTCGATGCCCCATATGGGGACCATGG
>JABDQB010000178.1 GCA_013042495.1 Gemmatimonadota bacterium | reverse complement strand
CGCGACGGCAGCATCCTGGTCATCCTGATCGTCTTTCTGTTCCTGGCCAACATCCGCGCCGCGTCGATCACGCTGGTGGCGATGCCGCTGTCGCTGCTGGCGGCGGTGCTGGCGATGAAGCTGACCGGGGCCACGATCAACAGCATGACGCTTGGCGGCATGGCGATCGCCGTCGGTGCGATCGTGGACGACGCGATCATCGACGTCGAGAACGTCTTCCGGCGGTTGCGCGAGAACATGTCCAAGCCGGAGGCTGCGCGGCGGTCGGTGCTCGACGTCGTCTACCGCGGCAGCTGCGAGATCCGCCGCTCGATCGTCTTTGCGACCCTGGTGATCGGCCTCGTGTTCACACCGCTCTTCTTCTTGCACGGGGTCGAGGGCCGGCTGCTCCGCCCGCTCGGGTTTGCCTATCTCGTCGCGCTGTTCGCATCGTTGTTGGTGGCGTTGACCGTCACGCCGGTGATGTGCGCGCTGCTGTTGCCGAAGTCGCGAGCCGTCCGGTCGGGCCACGAGCCGGGCTGGATCTCTTGGCTCAAGCGGATCTATCAGCGGCAGCTCGAGTGGTGCCTGCGGAAGGGTGCGCTGTTCCTGGCCGGCGCAGCCGTCCTGCTCATCGCCGCCCTGGGCTCGTTCTTTTTCATGGGGCGGGCGTTTCTTCCGGAGTTCAATGAAGGAACCTTGACGATCAGCGCGGTTACGCTTCCGGGGACGAGCCTCGAAGAGTCGGACAAGCTCGGGGCGGCGGTCGAGCGATTGCTGCTCGAGATCCCCGAGGTCACGGCGACCGCGCGCCGTACGGGACGCGCCGAGCTGGACGAGCACCTGCAGGGCGTCGAATCCGCCGAGCTGGACGTCAACCTGACGATGCACGATCGTCCGAAGGAGGAAGTGTTGGAGGAGATCCGCCAACGGTTGTCGCTCGTTCCGGGTGTCAACATCACCATCGGCCAACCGATCTCGCATCGCATCGACCACATGCTCTCGGGCACCAAGGCGAACATCGCGGTCAAGATCTTCGGGCCCGATCTCGCGGTGCTGCGGGATCTGGCGACTGCCGTGGAGTCCGTGGCTCGCGACGTGCCCGGTGCCGTCGACGTCAATGTCGAGGCTCAGGCGAACATCCCGACCGTGCGGGTGCACTTCGACCGTGCGGAGCTGGCCCGCTACGGCCTGCCGGCGGGTGCGGCCGCCGAGGCGATGCGCACCGCATTCGTCGGAAGCGAAGTGGGACAAGTCTTCGAGAACCAGGTCGCCTTTCCCCTGGTCGTGCGCTACCCGGCCGAAGTTCAGCAGAACCTCGAGGCTATCCGCCGGACACGGATCGACACGCCCGCCGGGGCGTGGGTTCCACTCGGCGCGGTGGCGGAGATTCGGGACGACCGCGGTCCGAACTTCATCAGCCGGGAGAACGGTCAACGCAAGATCGTGGTCGCCGCCAACGTTGCCGGGAGTGACCTGCGGTCCGTGGTCGACGGGATTCGGGAAGCGGTGGCGCAAAGCGTGGAGCTTCCCGTCGGATACTCGATCGAGTACGGGGGACAGTTCGAGAGCGAGTCCGCGGCGTCGCGTCGCCTGTTGTGGCTTGGCCTGACGGTCGTGCTCGGCGTCCTCGTGCTGCTGGCCGCGGCCTTCCGCTCGCTCGGCGACGCCGTCATCATCATGCTGAACCTTCCACTCGCACTGATTGGCGGCACGATCGGCGTGTTCGTCTCCGGCGGCGTCCTGTCCGTCGCCTCGATCATCGGGTTCATCGCGCTGTTCGGCATAGCCACGAGGAACGGCATCATGATGATCTCGCACATCCGCCACTTGCTGGAAGAGGAGGGTGAGACCTCGTTTCAACGCGCCGTCGTCCGCGGAGCGACGGAGCGGCTGGTGCCGATCCTGATGACCGCCCTGTCCGCGGGGCTGGCGCTGGTACCGCTGGCGTTGGCCGGTTCCCACCCCGGAGCGGAGTTGGAGGCCCCGATGGCGGTGGTGATCCTGTTCGGGTTGCTGTCCGCGACCGCGTTGAACATGCTGGTCGTGCCGATTGTGTATTTGAAGTTCAGCCGTACCCGGAACCTCCACGATGCCTGACTCTTCCCACTTGAATCCTCACGATCACAGTTTTGGCCAGGATCAGGTCCGACCCGGCGAGCGACGCACTATGGTCGTCATCGCGATCACAGCCAGCATGATGGTCGTGGAGATCATGGCCGGACTGGTGTTCGGCTCCATGGCGCTCCTGGCGGACGGCCTCCACATGGCTTCACACGCGGTGGCCCTCTCGATTGCCGCCTTTGCCTACGTGTATGCCAGACGCCACGCGCACGATCCTCGGTTCAGCTTCGGCACCGGCAAGGTAAACGCCTTGGGCGGATTCGCCGGCGCGGTGTTGCTGGCCGTGTTCGCGATGATGATGGCGGGCGAAAGCGTTCACCGTCTGATCCGGCCGGTCGAGATTGCCTTCGACCAGGCCATCCTGGTTGCCGTCGTGGGCTTGATCGTCAACGGCGCTTGCGTCTTCATCCTGGGCCACGGGCACGATCACCATGATGACGACCACCCTGAAGGGCACCACCACCATCATCACGATCACAATCTGCGATCCGCGTATCTTCATGTGCTCGCTGACGCGCTGACCTCGGTGCTGGCGATCGTCGCACTGTTGCTAGGTAAGTTCCTGGCCTGGAACTTCATGGACCCAGTGATGGGGATCGTCGGGGCGATCCTCGTATCGCGGTGGGCTATCGGGCTGTCGAAACAGAGCGGCAGGATCCTGCTCGATGCCCAGGCGCCGGAGCCTATCGTGGTAGGGGTGCGCCAGGCCGTTGAATCAAAGGACGGCACCAGGTTGACCGACGTTCACATCTGGTCAATCGGACCGGGCATCTACGCGGCGGCGTTGATGGTGAGTTCCCCGAGCCCACGGTCCCCCGAGGAGTACAAGAACCAGATTCCGCGGGAACTCGGGATTCGGCATATCACGCTGGAAGTCCAGGGTGAACCTGGTTGACCCGCAGAAGTACCGGGTGGCAAGAATTGGTTCAAGGATGAGAAAGCGACGATGAGTGGGTCAGGCTATGTGGGTTCGACTCCCACCTCCGGCACCACTTCTCTCCGGAGCCCTTGGGAGAGTCACGAGGCGTGTCGCGCTCGTTCCCAGGAATCGACACGGGCGATGTGTCCGGGGCAAATGTGCTCTCGCGTTGGCCGCCCCGTCACGGTCGTCCAGAGGTGGGGGATGGCTCGCATCTCACACCCCGGTGTCGCGAGAACTGCGGCAAGCAGAAACGAGATCCCCAAGTGCCCGAGCGTGTACACGTACCACACCAGAACTGCCCAACCGAGAGCTTCTGACCACCAGGCCCCGAGGAACAGGCGGCTCGCAATCACTCCTGCGCCGATACCCAGCATGGCGACCAGCCGTGGCACGCTACGCCAGTTCCGTCCCCAACCGATGTTGACGACGTACGGCGTGACCATGAGGGCGATCGCTATCCCGATCCACGTCGTCCAGTACGGGATATCAGAGTCGAGGAAAACGAAATGATAGCGGACCGCGTTCCAGACGGCGGCCACCAGTAAGATGCCCCACCCCAGTCGCACCGCTCTTCCGACCGGGCCGGGCTTCGGGATTGTCCCGGGCTCGTCGAAGTGCGTCGACAGCGTGTCCGAGGGTGAATCAGTCATCGCACGCCCTGGCGACTCTCGAGAATATCGACGGGAGAGAAGACGATGCAGGCGAGGTGCGTGCGATTCCCGAAGATGAGCCCTGGCAGCGCCATGACTTCGCAGCCGGAGTCAGCCCGTAGGGCGTCGATCAACAGCGAGACACCGACGTACGTGATAGCGGCCGTCCCACCCTCGCCCTGGCCGAACAGCGGGCCGCCTCCCTGCCCGTAGAACCAGACGAGAAACACGGGCGTCACCGCCAGGATCGCTCCGATCCATCGGTTCAGGCCCGCCAGATAGCGGGAGACGACGAAGTGGACCAGCGTGTAGAACAATACCAGCGCAGCCATGATGCCCAGGCTGCGCAGGTTGTAGCTCCAGCCGGCCACGAACCAGACGGGTAGAGCCACGATCATCACGCAAACCCCGAAGATGAATCTCAGCACTCTCCCGCAGATTCCGGCCTTCGTTGGGCTCACGTGCTGCTCCTCAGGAGCATCCGGCTCCGGATTGAATGGGCGGGCACTTGACGGTCGCGTACGAGCAGAAGACGCAGCAGTCGCCGTGCTTCGGCTGCAAGCGTGTGCTGCAACTCTCGCAAACGTAAAAGTACCTGCACGCGTCGGTCGGCATGGTCTCTTCTTTCGAGTGCCCGCACTCCGGACAACTGATTGTCGAGCGAAGCTCGATCGGCTTGGCGTTCATCGGTTCGCCGACTTGTTCAGTGATGCGAGAATCGGACACTCCGTGGTCGGCGTTCGTTCCTCACAGGCTTTGGTGAGGTCCTTCAGGGCACGCCGCATCCGGCGCAGGGAGGCTATCTTTCCATCGATATCGGAAATCTTGGCATCCGCGCTCTGCTTGACCTGGGCGCAGTTGCGTCGAGGCCTCACGCGCAGTTCCAACAGTTCGTTGATCTCTTTCAGTGTGAAGCCGAGGTTCTTAGCGCGACGGATGAACACGATGCGGGCGACGGTTTCGAGGGGATAGTCCCGATAGCCCGATGGGCGCCGTGGCGGCTCGGAAATCAGTCCCTCGCGTTCGTAGAATCGGATGGTCTCGACGCCC
>JABDQB010000171.1 GCA_013042495.1 Gemmatimonadota bacterium | reverse complement strand
GGCGTGCCCGTAGCCGGGATCAATGACGGGTCGAAGGCGTCGAGATCGATCGTCACGTAGACATTGGCCGTCAGGAGTTCGACCACGTCGGCCATCCACGAGTCATCGCTCGCCGGCACGATATCATGCGCCCAGAAGACACGGGCCGGGTCGAGACCCGGCATCTCCGACTCGTCCACCGCCCGGATTCCTACCTGGATGATCGGACATCGCTCGCGGGCGCGCGCCATGACGCAGGCGTGATTGTGCGACGAGCCCTCGTATTCCTCCCGGGTGTCGGCGTGCGCGTCGATCTGGAGGACCGTCAGGTCGTCGAATCGGTCTGCAGCGGCATTCACCGCTCCAATAGTGACCGAGTGCTCGCCGCCCACGACGACTGGCAGCTCGTCTCCTTCCAGGATCTCAGCGATCACATTCCGCACGACCGCCGACATGGATTCCGGATCGGGCGGACATTCGAGGGCGGCAAGAGTTCGAATTCCGTTGCGCCAGGGCTCTGTGGCCGTCTCGATGTCGTATAGCTCGACCGCCGCTGACGCGTCGACCAGGGCCCGCGGGCCGCGGTCACTTCCCTTGTGCCACGTGCTGGTTCCGTCATAGGGAACGGGGACGATGACCGCTCCTCGAAGGGCCTGATTCGTGCCCTCCGGCAAACCAAGGAACGTCGGGTGCGGGGATCCGCCGCTCATCAGTCGGCCTCCAGGTACGTGTACCCGCTAAGTTCGGCCTCGTAGAACCGCATCAGTATGCGGGTTTCGGCGAGCGTCATCCGTCCCTCTCGCACAGCTACCTCGCAATCGTGGGCCAGTTGCGGCTGCAAGCGCTCGGTGTCGTACTGCATATAGCCTAGAACCTCGCGTGCCGTGTCACCCACGACCGTCTCCTCGATCCACCAACCACCCTCTTCGTGCATCCGGACGTGAACTACGTGCGTGTCTCCGAACAGGTTGTGGAGGTCTCCCAGGGCCTCCTGATAGGCTCCGACCAGGAACACCCCCAGGTAGTAGTCGGAGTCCGGCCGGAGGTCGTGGACGTCGATCGTGGCCCGGCCATCGACATAGCGCACGATCTGTCCGTCCGAGTCGCACGTCACGTCGGTCAGCACCGCGCGGTGCGAGGGTCGCTCGTTCAGCCGGTGGATCGGCATGATCGGGAAGACCTGACCGATCGCCCAGGCGTCGGGCAGAGACTGGAAGACGGAGAAATTGCAGAAGTAGGTTTCGCTCAGGATGTCGTCCAGAAGCTCCAGTTCCTCCGGAACTTCCTCCAGATCCCGTGCCCGGTCCTGGACCCGGGCACAGGTCGCCCAGAATAGCTGCTCGGCCAATCCGCGGAGCTCGAGACTCAGGTACCCCAGATTGAAGAGGTTCAAGGCCTCCTCTCGGGCCCTGGTGGCATCGTGAAAACACTCGACCAGTCGCCCCTCGTTCACGGCCTCGTACGCGAACACCAGGTCGCGGATCGGCTGTGGTCCATCTTCTCGTCGCGACAGGTCGGCCGGAAGCGGAAACGGATCGGGGTAGGTCGTCCGCGGCCCCGCGGCCCCGAGAACGTTGAACACGAGTACCGTCTGGTACGCCGCGATCGCCCGCCCGGACTCGCTCACGATCGTCGGATGAGGGACCTCACGATCGTCGCAGACGGTGCCGAGTCGGTACACGACCTCACGAGCGTACTCCTCGAGTGAGTAGTTCATCGAGGATTCCGAACTCGTACCGCTGCCGTCGTAATCCACGCCGAGACCGCCACCGACATCCACGTACTGAATCGGGGCGCCAAGCCGGACGAGCTCCGCGTACACGTGCCCCAGCTCTCCGATCGCGTCCTTGAGGCGGTCGATGTCGTGAATCTGGCTTCCCGGGTGACAGTGCACGAGTTGCAGCGTGTCGAGCATGTCATGGGAAGACAGCAGCTCCACCATGTGGAGTATCTCGCTCACGAACAGCCCGAACTTGGACTTCTCGCCGGCCGAGCCCCTCCAGCGCCCCGCCCCCTGGCTGGCCAGCTTCACCCGCACTCCGATGGCAGGGCGGACGCCGTGATTTCGGGCGTGCTTCAGAATGAGATGCAATTCCCCGAGATCCTCGACGATCGGAACGATCCTCCGACCGAGTTTCGCCGCCAGGATGGCTGCCTCGATGTAGCCATCATCCTTGAAGCCGTTGCACACGATGAGTCGTTCGGAAGCTCCCCTGGTGAGGGCCATCACCGCCAGAAGCTCGGGCTTGGAGCCGACTTCGAGACCAAAGTCATACTCCCTGCCGTAGCGGAACACTTCCTCGACCACCGGGCGTTGCTGGTTCACCTTGATCGGGTATGCCGCTACGTAGTTCCCGCGATAGTCGTTTTCGGCGATAGCGTCGGCGAAAGCTCCCCGCAGGGTGATCAGTCGGTGCGCCAGGATATCCGAAAATCGGACGAGGATCGGCGGGGACAGGTCGCGCTCGCCCAGTCCCTCTACGACTTCGAGAAGGTCGATTTCCCCTTCACCGGTCCCGTTCGGTCGCACGAGGAGGCGCCCGCCGGGTGACACCGCGAAGTATCCCTGACCCCAGTCATTGACCCGGTACAGGTCCGCGCTGTGTCCCGGCGACCACGGTTCGGACGAGCTTTGCCGTTTCATGACTGACGAAGATAGTGGGAGGCGCGCGAGATAGGGAAGACTCGAGGTCAACCTTTCGACCGTCACAGAGTATCCAAGAGATTGAAGATCCAGTCAGGCATCAGGTCCCCACGAAACCAGGAGGGCATACGATGTGCCACGCAGGTTCGATTCACCGTATCGCCGGTCTCGCGGCCGCGTTAGCCGCCGCGGCTCTGGTGCTTCCGGCGTCGCCGGCATCGGCGCAGGAGCGATATGAGCTCGCTGGCGAGGCGGCCGCCGTCTGGAACCTCGCCGGCGCCGTCACGGTGACCGGGGGCGGTTCGACACTGACCGTCGAAGTCAGACGCGGTGGAGCCGACGCCAGCCAGCTTCAAGTCGCCACCGGCAGCATCGATCTCGATCAGGACCAGGTGGGCCGGGTGGATGCCCTGCGTATCCTGTACCCGGGTGACGAAATCGAGTACGAGGGCGGCGGTACCGAGCTTCGCGTCCGAGATGACGGCACGTTTTATCGAGGTCACGAGCGCGGTCGAAAGGTGAAGATCCGCGAGGCTGGCGGAGGCCTGGACGCCCACGCAGACCTCGATATCAGAGTCCCCGACGGAAGGACGCTGCTGGTCTACCTGGCGGCCGGCGAAGTGGTCGTCACCAACGTGAATGGGGACCTGACGGTAAGCTCCGGTTCGGCGGATATCCGGAGTTCAGGCACGTCGGGCCGACTGGTGCTTGATACGGGTTCCGGCGATGTCACGCTCGAGGAAGCCCGGGGCGACATGAAGGTGGACACCGGGTCGGGCGACGTCGTGGCCCGAAGCGTCTCCGGCGGTGATCTGAAGGTGGATACGGGATCCGGCGATGTGATGGGCAGCTCGGTCGTGGTCGGCGAGTTGAGCGTAGACACAGGATCCGGAGATGTCAGCTTCGAGGGAGTGGAGGCTACCGTGTTCTCCGCCGACACGGGCTCGGGAGATGTCGACGTGGTGTTCCTTGCGAGTGCGCGTGACGTTTCGGTAGACACCGGGTCGGGCGACGTGACGCTTACCTTTCCGCCCTCGTGGCAGTCCGGGGTAGAGC
>JABDQB010000228.1 GCA_013042495.1 Gemmatimonadota bacterium | reverse complement strand
GATCAGGCCTTCGAAGTCGTCAGGCAGGCCGACGAAATGCCGGACCCAATCCACCGTCCGCCGCTCCAGTTCGGTAGCGGCCGGAGACGTGCGCCACAGCATGGCGTTCTGATTGAGTTCAGCCGCCAGGAACTCCGCCAGGACGCCGGCATCGGTGGTCGAGCTGCAGAAATAGGCGAAGAAACCCGGATGGTTCCAATGTGTCAGGCCCGGGACAATCACGTCATCGAGGTCGGAGAGAACGGACTCCAGGGCTTCCGGTTCTTCGGGCGGTGCCAGCGGCAGCGCGGCCGTCACGTCTCCCGGCAGTACCCGGGGCAGAACCGGCAAATCGTTGAGTCTGCGCCGATAGGCGGCAATCCACTGCGCCGTCCGCTCGGCGTCCCCGAGAAACCTCTCTTCGCTCACCCTGTTGCCCTCCCGGATCTCGATGAATTGCATCTTGCCAGGACAGGCGCCCGTGGCGTCGGACGATCCGCCGCCTACCTTACGACTCCATGAGCGCCGAGAACGAGCCGGCCGAGCTGGAAGTCTTCATCCAGGGCTTCCAAGCGGCCATCGATGAAGAGATCCTCGCGATCCAGGATGACCTGGCCCGTCGGGGTATCGGACAACCTGTCCAGGCGTCCGGCGGCCATGAGGCACCCACGGACTCAGCGGGTTTCTTGTACGACTGGACCCTGCCGCCCGGAAGGTATGTCATTCGAGTCGATGACGCAGTCCGCGTGTCCTGCCACGGGGGTGAAACGCTCGGGTTTGTGAGCCGTTGGGAATCCTCGTCCCGTGTGCTTCGTGTTGCGGTCACCGACTGGATGGGACGCCTCGCGGGGCCGGCCGAGCTCACGTTCGACCCCACTTGGCTTCTGACGACCCTTGACGGCCGGCTGGCCGCCATCGAGACCGAGCCAACTTCGTACCATACCGAGACCGCCCTGCGACTGTTCGGGGCCCGCTTCCCGGACACCGGAGCCCGCGAGGTCGAAGCGCTGCACCGGGACGGGCTGAACCCTTGCCAGGTCCTCGCCCTCGAACGGATTCTCGGCAGCCGGACTCAACTCGTCTGGGGCCCCCCGGGAACGGGAAAGACCCTGTTGTTGGGGCACGCCGTCCGGGCGTTGGCGGATGAGGGCAGGGTGCTCGTTCTGGCGACCACCAACGTGGCTGTCGATGAAGCGGCACGCAGAGTAGCCGAGCAGATGGGCCTCGAGGCGGTCTCGGAGGGGTGCATCGTAAGGGTCGGGGCCGCCCACAGCCGGTCCGGAAACATCGACCTGTCGATCGAATCCCTGGTCCAACGTCGCGAGGAAAGGGAACCGGGCCGTCTGACGCGGCTCTTGGGCGAACTCGAGGGGGAGCTGGGACTCGCCCGTGCCGGCCCGGCCACGGCCGGCCTCCACCAGCGATATGGAGCCGTGCTGGCCAGTGCGCGCACGGCTGCCTCTCCGGGAGCTCTTGCCAGAGCAGGTCATCTCACATCCGAGCTTCAGCGAGCCGGCGCCGGAGTCGTCTCACGAGCGGACGTCGTCCTTACAACCTTCGCCCGGCTCACTTTGCGTGACGACCTGTGGGGGCAGCGCTTTCAGTCGGTCTTCGTGGATGAGGCAAGCACGGCGCCCCTTCCTTACGTATTCGCCGGAGCGTGCCTCGCGTCGCGACGGGCGATCGCCGTGGGCGACTTCCAGCAGTTGCCGGCCGTCGTCATGGCCAGGGGAGGCGAGGCGAAACGATGGCTGAGCCGCGATATATTCAGGCAGTCCGGTTCGATCGCCCCGGAAGTCGGTCGAACTTTGCCGGATCCAAAGGACGCCCTGTGCGCCATGCTCACGGAGCAGTACCGAATGGCTCCCCAGATCAGGGTCCTGTTGAGCGATCTGTTCTACGGTAGCCGGTTAACCGATGCACCCTCCGTGACCGATCGCCCGAGCCGGGCGCCGCCGCTGGTCCTGGTCGATACCGGGGCTCTCAGCCCGCAGGTGGAGCGGGCCGAGGGGTCGCGCGCCAACGCCATCCACGTCGACATACTGCTGCAGCTGATCGAGATCCTGACACGTCGCGGGGTGGCCGATGTGGGCGTCGTGACCCCCTATCGCCTCCAGGCTCGCCGCATCTTCCAACAGGTACGGTCGAGACTCGGCCGCCTCGCCCCGGCCGGACTGGAGATCGCGACCATTCACCGTTTTCAAGGCAGGGAGAAGGAGACCGTCATCCTCGATACGGTCGATGCTCCTCCGGGAGGGAGCTGGTTCCTGAACGAAGAGCGGAATCCTGATTTTCCGCGCCTTCTCAACGTGGCGATGTCGCGCAGCCGCCAAACTCTGATCGTCGTGGGAACCTCCGAGGGACTGAGCCTGACTCTTCCCTCCGACGCTCTTCTCGTTCGCGCTCTCGACGTCATTCGTCAAACAGGCACGGTCATCGACGGCGATCTCATCGCCCGCGGCGGCCACCGACTGCTCGAGACCTGAAACCTTCCGCTTCGCGGCGGGCGACCGGTGCACCATCCCACGCCGATTCCCTCGATTGTGACTGCACGACTCCGTTTCAGCACTGACCATTCGATCTCATTTTTTCAAAACTTCTCACATCGTGTCAATTACGGGGTTGACCAAGAAAAAAATAATTGTATAATGGTTGCGTGCCGCGGAGGAGGCACCGGCGAGATCCGGTAGGCCGCTGCACCGACAGAGCGACGACGGGTTGTCCGGCGTGGATGACTCAGCTCCCCGTGAGCGAGAGAGCCCGCACAGCTAACCGGGCGAAGGGTACCAAACCTGTCGACTCTTGGAAGGATAGCGCAACCGACCAAGAATAACGCTACGGTGCGGAAAATGTATCTTCCCTCAGCCCCTGGAGCTCTTCGGAGCACCAGGGGTTGAGTACATCTACCTACCGTCGCCCGGTTTCGTCTCATTGTGCCGATGCTTCGCAGAGCTCTCCCAGCGGTTGGATCCCGGGCGGCAGACAACCCGCCCGGCGCGACAGCACCCATGTGCGGGTCAGCAGTCGCAGTTCGTCGTCGACAGAATAATCGGTTTTTTAAAAATACAAGTTGTGGAAGGTATGTGGACAAGATGTGGAAAAATGGGTTTTGTGGTGTTGTAGGGCGGACCAGTGGTGGCGTGGAGCGTCGACGGTGAGTTATCCACGTGGTGGGGAAAGCGGACCCGAACAAGTAGAATTGGGAATCAGCAGAAGGAGGGGAAGGGATGAAAGCGGTTGTGCAGCGTGTGTCGCGGGCTTCCGTCTCCGTCGACGGAGATCCGGTAGGCGTGATCGGGAAGGGGTTGGTCGTGCTTGTGGGTTTTGCCGAAGGAGACGGACGCGCGCAGATGGAGTGGATGGCTGGGAAGGTGCAGGGGTTGAGGATATTCCCGGATGCCGAGGGTCGCATGAACCGTGACCTGCGGGAGGTGGGGGGCGAGATGCTCATCGTCTCGCAGTTTACATTGTACGGCGATGTCTCGCGCGGTCGTCGCCCATCGTTTATCGGCGCCGCGCACCCCGATGAGGCCCGGCTATTGTACGATGAGTTCGTGGATGTTTGTCGGGGCGGCGTCGTGCCGGTGGCTACGGGCCGGTTCGGCGCCCGGATGGAAGTGTCGCTCGTGAACGACGGACCGGTCACACTGGTCGTGGAGAGATGAGACTGGTATTGGCGTCGGGGTCTCCCCGCCGCAAAGAGATCTTGGATCTTCTCGGCCTGGATCACGAGGTGCGGCCGCCCGCGGTGGATGAGGAATTGCGCGCCGGAGAAGTCCCGGCGGTGCAGGCCAGGCGCCTGGCCGTAGAGAAAGTGACCGCGAGCGCCGCGGATGCTGGCGAGTTGATCGTGGCCGCGGACACGCTCGTGGTGCTTGGTGACGAGATTCTCGGCAAGCCCGGGGACGCGGTGGATGCGGTGCGCATGCTCATGCAATTGCAGGGGCGCCGCCACGAGGTGTACACGGGCCTGGCGCTGCGTGTCGGGGGTAGAATCGAGTCTGACGTCGCCTCCACACGGGTGTGGTTCCGGTCGCTTGTTGCGGCGGAATGCGAGGAATACGTTGCCAGCGGAGAGCCTCTGGACAAGGCCGGAGCCTATGGCATTCAGGGGCTCGGGGCCGCCCTCGTCCAGCGAATCGAGGGTGAATATTTCAACGTGATGGGTCTGCCGGTGCAGCTCCTGCTCTCCCTGCTCACACGGTTTGATCTGCGCTACGCCTACGGAAGTCTGGAGGCCGAGTGATCGCGTCGCTCCAACCCGGCGAGGGCCGTCCGCCCCGGTGAGCCAGCAACGCAACCTGGTGCTCGCGATCGATCAAGGAACCACGGGCAGCCGTGCCCTGGTCGTGGACCGTGACGGCCGGATCCTCGGCACGTCGTATCGGGAGTTTCGTCAGAGCTTTCCGGAACCGGGATGGGTCGAGCACGACGCGGAGGAAATATGGGCCTCCGTGCGTGATACGACCTCCGAGGCGCTGACGGCCGCGGGCGCACCGCCCGAGCGACTGGCAGCGATCGGGATCACGAACCAGCGAGAAACTACCGTCGTCTGGGACCGCGCGAGCGGCCGTCCCCTGGCCCCCGCAATCGTGTGGCAGGATCGCCGGACATCGGAACGCTGCCAGGAGCTGACGCGGCTGGGACACGGCCCGGGTATCCGTTCGCGGACGGGCCTGGTTCTCGATCCGTACTTTTCGGGCACGAAGCTCGAGTGGTTGTTGAACGGGAATCCAGGGTGGCGTGAGCGGGCGGCATCGGGCGATCTCGCGTTCGGCACGATCGACAGCTGGCTCATCTTCCGGCTGACCGGGAGCCGGGTGCACGCCACCGACCACACCAACGCCTCGCGAACGATGCTCTACTCGTTGGAAACCGGCGACTGGGATCCGTGGCTGTGCGAGTTGTTCGGGGTGCCGGGGGCCATGCTGCCCGACGTTCGGAATTCGTCCGGCGACTTCGGTGTCACCGATCCCGAGCTATTCGGGGCGGAAGTGCCGATCCTGGGCGTTGCCGGAGATCAGCAGGCGGCGCTGTTTGGTCAGGGCTGCTGGGAACGGGGCGAGGCCAAGAATACCTACGGCACTGGTTCGTTCCTTCTTCTGCACACCGGGAAGGAGCGCGGACCGGACGTGGAGGGCGTGCTCACGACCTCCGCTTGCGACCGCCGGGGCGGGCGCGCCTTCGCATATGAGGGCGCGGTTCTGGTGGCTGGGGCCGCCATCCAATGGCTCCGCGACGGACTGGGGCTCCTGGAGGACGCGGCGGATTCCGAGAGCATGGCTCGCTCGGTCGAGTCGGCCGAGGGTGTCGTGTTCGTTCCCGCGCTGACCGGCCTTGGGACTCCCTGGTGGGAGCCGGACGCTCGCGGGACGATCGTCGGGCTCACGCGGGGCACGAGGAAAGAACACCTGGTCCGGGCGGCCCTCGAGGCGATGGCGTACTCGACCGTCGACGCTCTTCAGGCGATGACCACGAGCCCGGACCTGGATCTCCAATCCTTGAAGGCGGACGGCGGAGCGGCGGCCAACGACTGGCTGATGCAGTTTCAGGCCGACGTTCTCGGCGTGTCCGTGCGGCGACCGGCGGCGACGGAGTTGACCGCGCTCGGCGTCGCCGGGCTGGCGGGGTTGAAAGCCGGTGTGTGGGCGGAGCCGGAGGAGTTTCTGGCGGCCCGGGGTAGCGAGGACCAATTCGGACCTGATCCACAGGGGTCGACAATGCGGCAAGCTGGTGTCAGGGGGTGGCGTCGCGCGGTACGGACCGCTATCCACTGGGCTGAGATCGAAGATGCGGAACAGGGTAAGCCGTGACCCGGCATACCGGGAGACTGGATACGATCGGGCGCCGACCACTTCGGATCGGCGTCATCGGGTCCGCGAGAGCTGAGCCCGAGTTCTGGGCGATAGCGCATGCGGTGGGGCGGGCCCTGGCTCGAGCTGAGGCCCTGGTGGTATGCGGTGGAGGCAGTGGAGTGATGGCTGCGGCGGCCGAGGGTGCCGCAAGCGAAGGCGGCGAGGTTCTGGGGATTCTCCCTGGCGACGACCCCGATGCCGCGGCAGAAGGAGTGTCGATCCCGATCCCGACGGGAATCGGAGAGGCCCGCAACTACCTGGTCGTACGAGCGTCGGAGGCGGTGATCGCAGTGTCGGGAGGTTGGGGCACGGTGAACGAGGCGGCGCACTGCATGAAGATCGGACGGCCTCTCGTTGGCGTGCGGGATGCACTGGGCGACAGATTCGAGATCGAGCGGTTCGAAGATCCGGCCGCTGCCGTCGCGAGAGCGCTGGAGCTGGCGACGGATTGGCGATCCGATCCGCGGTCCAGGCATGCTCCCTGGTAACGGATCGGCTGTTCACATACGGAGGTGGCGGTGTACGCGGTCTACATATTCGGTTCGATCATGGCGATCCTCGTGGCGGCGGTGATTTTCGCGCCCATGATCGAGGGTCATTGGAGAGAAGGGAAGGACGGTTCGTCCCCGGCCGAGCGAAAGGAGACGGCGATCGCCGCGCTCCGTGAGCTCGAGTTCGAGTACCAGACGGGTAAGGTCTCCGATGAGGATTACGCGACGCTCCGTGCCCGGTATGCGCGTGATGCAATTGCCGCCCGTGACGACCTGGGCGAGACGGTAGACTCGGACGCCTGTCCGGGATGCGGGGCCGCGGTGAAGGAAGGCGCGAAGTTCTGCTCGGCCTGCGGCGGCGCGTTGGTCTAGTGGCCGGCACGTGAGCGACGCGGCCGTCGACCTCAGGTCTGACACGGTCACCCGACCGTCGCCCGGGATGCGCCGCGCGATGGCGGATGCCGTGGTGGACGACGACGTACTCGGTAAGGACCCGACGGCCGATCGACTGGAGCGTCGGGTTGCCGAGCTGCTGGGCAAGGATGCCGCCCTCTTCTTTCCCTCGGGAACCCAGGCCAACCAGGCGGCGGTGATCCTGCACACTCACCCGGGCACGGAGGCTGTTTGCGAGGCTGAGTCACATGTCTTCCACTATGAGTATGCGGACGCGGCCTGGCTGGCGGGCGTGCAGCTCCATCCTGTGACTTCCGCCCGCGGATCTCTGACCGCACGGGATGTCGCCGCGGCCATCAGGCCCGGCGATCGGCACCATCCGCTGACGACGCTGCTGTGCGTGGAGAACACCCACAACCTGCATGGCGGTGCGGTCGTGCCCTTGCCGGCTATGCAGGCAATACGGGCACTTTCGCGGGAGACGTCTCTTCCCGTCCACCTGGACGGCGCCCGCCTCTGGAACGCAGCGACGGCCGCCGGCGTCGCGTTGAGCGACTTCGCCTCCTGCGCCGATACGGTCACCGTCTGTATTTCCAAGGGCCTGGGCTGTCCGATCGGGTCGCTGCTGGCCGGATCCTCGACCCTCATCGCCGATGCGTGGTCGGTGCGGAAACGACTCGGAGGGGGCATGCGCCAGGTGGGCATCCTCGCGGCCGCCGGCCTTTGGGCGTTGGACCACAATCTCGATCGCCTTGGCGAGGACCACGAAAGGGCCCGGCGGCTCGCGCGAGAGACCGACTCCATCGATGGCCTCCGGGCCGATGTGCCGGATACGAACATCGTGATGATTCATCTGGAGAACGACGGCTTGAACGAGGAGACCGTGGCCGCCGAGCTGGAAGAACTCGGCGTTCAGCTCCTGCCCGCTGGACCTGGCACGCTCCGGGCCGTGACTCACCTCGATGTAGACGACGAGGGGATCGAACGATGTCTGGAAGCCCTCTCCCGTGTGGCTGCTGCTTCCTGATCGAGTCGGAGTTCAGGCGTCAACAGGGCCTGGCAGCCACGCCAGCACAAGACGCTGCACTGCGATGTCCGCCTTCCGCGGGGCGACCGTAACCGTTTCGATTTCCAGGCCATCGGGTTCGAAACGGTCCCTCAGTGTCGTGGTCTCGCTCGCGAACTCTTCTTCCATTTCCGTCTTCTGCTGAAGGAGCGTCTCCAGTGATTCCTCTGCCCGCCGAATGTCGTCCCTCTCCCGCGAAGCGCGTCCCGCTCCACGCATGGCCGTGGTCGCACGGCCCATGCTCGTTCGGCTCAGCTTCTTTCGGCCGAGGAAGGCATCCAGCACCGAGGCGCCGACGGAGATGGCCGTCTGCATCTTCTGCTGCGAGTACTGTGACTCTTCCCGGTCCACCTTCTCCTCGGCTTTGCGAATCTTCGCATCGATTCGGGCGAGTTTCGTCGCATAGCGGTCACGGAGCTTGTCGAGTTCGAGATCTCTCGCGTCGCGTGCGGCCTCTCGCACGCGCACCCTGAAGTCCCCCTCCGATTCGCCGGCCTCGGAGACGACTTTCAAGGGGGCACAGCGCCGGAGCTCCAGCGGCTGGTTCTGATACAGATGACTCTTCAACGCCGATTTCCAGGACCGATAACTCCCCGGCCGGGCCGCGGCGCCAGGCAGCTCGCCGAACGGAATTCCCGCCTCGGGATCTGCGGAAAGCTCCAGGGCAGGGTACGCGACGGCCGTATCCCATGGATTGGGCGGTACGTCCGACGGGAGAAGGGATACGTAGACCGCGCGCTTCCAGTGATCCAATTTGAGCGCGGCGCGCGCGTAATGCAGGTCCACCTCCGCCAGCAGCGCCGGCCGGTACGGGCCCTCCGCTCCGGCCGTCCGGCGGCGGACGAATGCTTCCTCTACCCCGGGTGGCACGACCGGGCGGACCACGTCCGGCGCCGCAGATGCCCCAGCGCCTTCCGGAGCCGGCGGCTCCGTCGAGCGCTCCGGTCGACCCGATGCCCCGCGGTCCACGGGATCGGACACGACGCTCCGTCGAGGCTCCATCAACCGGCGGATCTCGAGTCTCGCCATCGGGCCTCTCAGGTACGACATGGCCCAGCGGGTCCGAAACAGAACCGGACCGTCCTCGTGCACGTTGTTGAGCAGAAACATGCGGCTTTCCAGTCCACCGAGGAGCCGGTCCATCTCTCGTCGATCCAGGCCGGATTCGTTGAACGCGGCGGCACCATCCAGCCCGTCCATGACCCGGTTCTTGTCCCGCTCGGTCTGAAGTCGGCCGAGGAACCAGGTGCCCGCGTTGCTCAGCGCCTTGTAGTCCAGGTCCACGGGATTCTGTGTAGCCAACACAACGCCGAGACCGTAGGCCCGGGCCTGCTTCAAGAGGGTCAGGAGGGGCGGCTTCGACGGGGGGATGCGCGAAGGGGGCAGATACCCCATTACTTCGTCCATGTAGAGGATCGCCCGCAGGCTCGAAGTGCCCGGGCGCGTGCGGACCCAGGCCAGCAACTCGTTCAAGACCAGCGTGACGAGGAACATACGCTCGGCGTCCCCCAGGTGGGCGATGGAAATGATCGAGATCCTCGGTTTGCCATCCTTCGTCCAGAGGAGACTGCGGATATCGAGTGGCTCTCCCTCGAGCCACGCCTCGAATCCAGGTGCGGCGAGGAGGTTGTTGAGCTTCATGGCCAGGGCGAAGCGGTCCTTCTGCGGATAGAACGAGTCGAGATCGAGGACTCCGACCCGATCGAACCCGGGCGACTGAACCGCCCGAATCACGGCCTCCAGGTCCAGGTCGATCCCGTCGTCCCAGGCCGCCTCCACGATATGGGACAGCAGGATGTGCTCGCGACTCTGAAGGGGGTCCACTTCCTCCCCCGCGAGCGCGAGCAAGGCCGATACTGTCGAGGCGACTCTCTCGCGGCTGGCATCGGGGTCCGTGTCGAGGCCCGCGGGAGGCGCCGAGAGCGACCGGAGCACGGCGAGGGGGAGGCCGTGGCTGGCCCCCGGCGTATACACCGCCAGGTCCACCGATTCGCGCAGCCGCGCGATTCGGTCGCCGTCCTGCCCCCACGATGCCAGCCCCTTCTTCCACTTGGAGGCTTCCTGCTCGGCCAGGTCCTCCGGTGTGACGCCCTTCCTCGCCGCCTTGCCTTCATCGATCCATGGCCGAAAGTCGGCGGCCGCCAGGTCCGGAAAGGTAAGAAGGAGGTTGCCGAGGTCGCCCTTCGGATCGATCGCGATCGCAGGTATACCGTCGATCGCCGCCTCCTCCAGGAGCGACAGGCACAGACCCGTCTTGCCGCTGCCAGTCATGCCGACGGCGACGGCATGCGTCGTCAGGTCGCGGGCCTCGTACATGAGCAGCGGGCCTTCTGACCCGGTATCCTCCCGGTCGACCTCGCGTCCGAGGTAGAACGAGCCCAGTTTCTCGAATTGCGAAGCCTCGATCGGACTGTCGTCGGTGGGCATGATGGCGATCGCTCCCGTCGGAAGGTTCCTGTGTCGACCCCACATCCTGTAGCGCCGACGGGCCCGTGGCAAGCGGGTTCACGCCGTGTCAGGAGCCTGAACTCCGGTGGTATTGAGAGATCGTTGAGCTGCCTCGGCAGGTTGGGACCGTCGACACCTGGCGACGAAAACCGAACAAATTGCGAAAGTCACAGGCCCCACGTATACTGGGGCACTACGACAATCACCCTGGAACCAGACGACGAGGCGGCGATGGCACTGGAACTGAACGACGAGCGCAAGAAGGCCCTTTCCGTGGCGATCAATCAGATCGAACGACAGCATGGGAAAGGGGCGATCATGCGCCTGGGTTCAGAAGGGGCCCGGGTAAGAACAGAGTCAATCTCTACGGGCGCTCTGTCGCTCGACCAGGGGACGGGCATCGGTGGCGTTCCGCGGGGAAGGGTGACGGAGGTCTTCGGGCCGGAGTCCTCCGGGAAGACCACGCTTACCCTGCACGTCATCGCCAACGCCCAGAAGGACGGTGGTGTGGCCGCGTTCGTGGATGCGGAGCACGCCCTGGACGTCGCGTATGCTGCGAAGCTGGGCGTTGACGTGGAGAACCTCCTCGTTTCCCAGCCCGACACCGGTGAGCAAGCGCTGGAGATCGCGGAGGTCCTGGTCCGGTCGGGTGCACTGGACGTCGTGGTCGTCGACTCTGTCGCGGCGCTCGTGCCGAGAGCCGAGATCGAGGGAGAGATGGGGGACTCGCACGTGGGGCTGCAGGCGCGCCTCATGTCGCAGGCGTTGCGAAAGCTCACGGGCGCCATCGGACGCTCCAACACGGCGGTGATCTTCACGAACCAGATCCGTGAAAAGATCGGCGTAATGTATGGTAATCCGGAGACCACCACCGGCGGACGGGCCCTGAAGTTTTATGCTTCCATGCGCCTGGATATTCGTCGGATCGCGTCCATCAAGGATGGGAACGAGCAGGTCGGGAACCGCACCAGGGTCAAGGTAGTGAAGAACAAGTGCGCTCCGCCGTTCCGACAGGCCGAGTTCGACATCATGTTCAACGAGGGAATCAGCAGGAACGGAATCCTGGTGGACCTTGGCGAAGAGCATGGCATCGTGAAGCGGTCCGGGGCCTGGTACTCCTACGGAGATGACGTTCGCCTCGGGCAGGGACGGGAGAATGCGAAGTTGTTCCTGTTCGAGAATCCGGATATCGCTGAAGAGATCGAGACCCGACTGCGCGTTGCGCTGGGAATGGTCGCTCCCCCGGAGCCGGACACCGGCACTGCGGAAGACCCGGCTGCCGCCGAGGCCGCGCCGGCGGATTGAGCGGCACCGCGGTGCGCCGGTCCCAGACCGCATTCGTGAACGAGGAAGACGGGACGGTCGCTACGTGTCCGTGGTAACCGCCCTCGACAAGGCCCCCGGACGTCTCGGGGGCTTTCTTCTCGAGGTGGACGAGGTTGCCCGATTCAGGGTGTCGGTCGATCTCTGCCAGGGCCGAGACCTCCATGTTGGAGCCCGGCTCTCCGCGGCACAGCTGGAGGCGCTGGCCCGCGAGGCCGGCCAATCCGAGGCCATGGATCGCGCGGCCCACTATCTGTCCTATCGGCCGCGCACCTGCCGGGAGGTGCGCCGCTACCTGCAAAAGCACGGGCTGTCGCAGCACGCCGAAGCGGCAATTGCTCGCTGCACCGAGCTCGGCTACCTGGACGATCAGGCATACGCCTGCGCTTTTGTCCGCGAGCGGGTCCGCTTAAAGCCGAGGGGGCGGCCTAGACTGGTGTCGGAATTGCTGGCCCGCGGAGTCGACCGCGATACCGCCGAGCTGGCCGTGGCGGCGACGTTGGAGGAGGAGGGGATTTCGGAGGCGGCCCTCCTGCGAGACGTGGCCCTGCGTCGGGCGCGTTCTCTGCAGAAACTGGACCCTCCAGCGGCTCGTCGGCGGCTCTCGGCCTATCTCGCCAGACGGGGCTTCCGGACGGGCGAGATTCGCGAGCTGGTGCGCGAACTGCTCCCGGACGCCTCCGACTCCCCACACGATTGACAGCGATCCTCTTCCTGTTGGCTGGCGACCTTCCCTCTGTGCCGATTGTAAGCACGTCGGTCGTGCGGCATATTACTGGGATATCTCCGATCCCGATTGGGGGGTCGGCGCACAGATCACCGAGAAGACCGGTACGGTATGAAGGCCAGCGACATTCGCTCCAGTTTCATTCAATATTTTGAACGTCACGGACACCTGCATCTGCCCAGCAGTTCGTTGGTGCCGGAAGGCGACCCGACCCTGCTGTTCGCGAACGCCGGGATGGTGCCGTTCAAGCGTGTCTTCATTGGTGAGGCGGAACGGCCGGCCCCGAGGGCCGTCACCTCTCAGAAGTGCCTCAGGGTAAGCGGGAAGCACAACGACCTCGAGGAAGTGGGACGCACGGCTCGGCACCACACCTTTTTCGAGATGCTCGGCAACTTCTCTTTCGGTGATTACTTCAAGCGCGACGCCATAGCGTTCGCGTGGGAGTTCGTGACGTCGGAACTCGGCCTGGAGCCCGGCAGGCTCTGGGCCACCGTTCACCATACGGATGACGAGGCGGCCGGGTTGTGGCCGAAACTCACCGGGATTCCGCCGGAGCGGGTTCTGCGACTCGGCGACAAGGACAATTTCTGGCAGATGGGTGAGACCGGGCCCTGCGGACCGTGCTCGGAGATCCACTACGACATGAGAGCTTCCGGGGCTGCCCGCGACCTGACCCCCGAGCAGTTCAACGCGCTCGGTGAAGCCGACGAGTTCATGGAGATCTGGAATCTGGTCTTCATGCAGTTCGAGCGGTCGGCCGAAGGCGACACTCCGCTCCCCGCCCCCTCGATCGACACGGGCGCCGGACTCGAGCGAATCGCCGCGATCATGCAGGGAACGAGGACCAATTACCACACGGATCTGTTCCTTCCCATCATCGCCGAAGCGGAAGACGTGGTCGGCCAGCGCTACTCGCTCGATGAGGCGGATTGGGAGGTGGGGCTTCCGTTTCGGGTCCTGGCCGATCATGCTCGCGCCGTCGCGTTCATGCTGGCCGACGGCGTGTTCCCGTCGAACGAAGGGAGGGGATACGTGCTGCGCCGCGTGCTCAGGCGGGCGGGCCGCTATGCATGGCTCCTGGGACGTCGCGAACCCACGCTCGATCGACTTGTGGATGTGGTCACCGAGGTGATGTCCGACACCTACCCGGAACTCGCCCATCGCAGGGACCATCTGGTGCGCACCACGAGGTCCGAGGAAGAGCGGTTCCTGTCGACGATCGACGCCGGCATGGGCAGATTCGATGAGCTGGCTCCGCGAGATGGTCGGGGCACCATCCTGGGAGCCGAGGCATTTCGCCTGTATGACACCTATGGCTTCCCGCTTGACCTGACCCAGTTGATGGCGGCGGAGCGAGGGTACGAAGTGGACGTCGATGGCTTCGAGAGCGCCCTCGAAGAGCAACGAGAACGGTCCCGCGAAGATCGCCTGGCGGGAGGCTCGGCCGACGAACTGAGCGAGGAGCTCGTGGCCGCGGCTCGGGCCGTTGCGGCGGAAGAGGAACAGACCTTCGTCGGCTACGACCACGTTCAGGTCGAATCGAGAGTACTCGCGAGCGAGCCGGTTGATTCGGCCTATGCGTTGATTCTAGAGTCGAACCCGTTCTACTCGGAGGCCGGCGGGCAGGTGAGCGATCGTGGGACCGTGAGTCGGGACGGCTGGGAAATGGTCGTGGAGTCCGTGGTGAAGAACGACCGGGGGCAGACGGTCGTCGTGGGAGAGGTGGTGCCGGGGTCGGAGGGCGCGGCGCCGGGGGCGGTCATCGCGACGGTGGACGGGCCCTCGCGGCGGGACACCGAGCGGAACCACACGGCGACACACCTTCTGCACGCCGCTCTGCGCGCTGAATTGGGAGAGCATGTCCAGCAGGCGGGATCTCTCGTAGCGCCCGATCGACTGCGATTCGACTTCAGTCACTCGAGCCCGCTGACGGTGTCGGAGAGGCGGGCCATAGAAGAGGCCGTGAATCGTGCCGTGTGGGACAATGTCACTCTCGAGATCGGCGAGCGAGACTACCGCGATGCACTGGATGCGGGCGCCATGGCCCTGTTCGGGGAGAAGTACGGGGACAGGGTCAGGGTCGTGCGTGTCCCGGGGGTAAGCCTGGAGCTGTGCGGGGGCTGCCACGTTCGGAGCACCGGCCAGATCGGTCTCTTTCAGATCACTTCGGAGACCGGGGTCGCGGCGGGAATTCGGCGAATCGAGGCGGTTACCGGGCCGCTTGCGTACGCCAGGGTCCTGGAAGCGGAGGACCTGGTGAGGGGACTGGCGGATCTCCTTCGAGTTCATCCTTCCGAGCTTCCCCGCCGCATCGAGAGCCTGGTGTCGGAGAAGGCGATTCTCGAGTCGCGTCTCGAGGAGCAGCACGGCAGGGACGCGGAGGACATCGTCGGTACGGTGATGGACCGAGCGGTGAACCTCGAGGGTGGAGGAGTCCTGGTCAGCGGATCGGTCGATCTTCCCGCAGGATCCGACGTAGGGGCTTTCGGTGATCTCCTTCGCGACAGGATCGGATCGGGCGCGGCGATCGTTCACGTAAGCACCGGAGATGACAAGGGAGCGTTCATCGCCGTAGTCACGGATGATTGGATCAACCGGGGCCTGAAAGCCGGCGCCCTTGTGGGCGCCGCGAGTCGTGCCACGGGGTCGGGCGGAGGAGGCCGGCCACACCTGGCGCGCGGCGGCGTTGGCGATGTCACTAGGGTTGGCGAGGCGATCGACGCGGCGGTCCGTGAAGCGCTGGATGTCGCCGGCGCGGCGGACGGCGCATGACGGGGAACCCGACGTTTCGCTGGCTTCGCCCGCGGGTGCTGGAAGCTCCACCCGAGCTGGCAGCCGACATCATCCGGCTCGTCGAGTCTACACCGGGCCTCGATCTCTCAGATCCGGTGACGGCTCTGGCGACCGCTGCCCTGGCCGGCCTCGAAGAAGTGGCTGAGGGTGCCGGGAATCGAAGTGAAGCCCTTCGACTTCTCGCGGCTGATGCGGCACTGACCTACGCCTTCGAGGCGGCCGCGGGGGCCGGTCGCTCGAAGGAACTCGCGACACGTCTGGGGCTGGACGGCGAGCTGGGAAAACGACTCGAGCGCCAGGTGTACGCGCCGGGTCTCCCGGGTCATGCGGAGGGCTCTTGAGCGTACCCGCTCTCGTGGATCTTCACTGCCACTTCGTGCCCGGCGTGGACGATGGTGCCAGGGACATCGACGAGGCGATCGCTCAGCTCACCGAGTACGATCGGCAGAACATCAAGACGGTGGTGACCACGCCGCACCTGGCGGCCAGCGCTTCACGGGGGCAATGGCGCGACGACATCGACGCGGCATTCGCCGAGCTGTCCGCGGCTGCGGCGCGTGTGTGCCCGGACATCAAACTCGGTCTTTCGTTCGAGTTCAGGCTCGATGACCCCGACGCCGACCTGAGCGACCGACGCATCGGGCTCGGGGATGGAGGCCGGCTCCTGGTCGAGTTCCCGATGCTCGCGTTGCCCGCTTACCCCGATCGGATGCTGGAGATCGTGCTCGCATCCGATTGGATTCCGGTCCTCGCCCACCCGGAACGGTATTCCGGCGTCGAGCGAGCGTATGGATGGATCGCCAGGTGGCGGGAAATGGGGGCCCTGATGTGTCTCAACGCCGGCAGCCTGTGGGGAGAGCACGGGGGAGAGGCGCAGCGAGTCGCCCGCCGCATGCTCGCGGACAGCTCTGTGGATATGATTGCTTCCGACAACCATGCCCGGCCACATCGGGCGGCGACCGTCCGGCAGGCCTGGGACTACCTGGCCGACTCGGGCTGTGAGGAGCAGGCGACCCTCCTCACGGCCGTCAACCCGACAGCGGTTCTGGCGGGCGACCGTCTCGTCGCCGTTCCCCCCTGCGAGCCGCGATCCGGTTGGGTGGATCGGCTGCGCCGAGCGTTTACCGGAGGTTGATGTGAGCATGGATTCCGCGGACACCGTCCGGCGGCACCTTCTTGAACTGGCCCGGAACGCCGAGTCGGCGGCCGAGCGGATCCCGGATCTGGCCACCCGCTACGCTGAACTCGTGCGTGAGACTCTGCTTGGCGGAGGCAAACTGATGTACGCCGGGAATGGCGGAAGCGCGGCCGCCGCCGAGCACATCGCGACGGAGTACGTGGTGCGCCTCAAGAGGGATCGCCGGGCTCTTCCCGCGATGGCCCTCACTGCCAGCACGTCCACGATGAGCGCGGCGGCGAATGATCTGGGGTACGACCAGATATTCGCCCGCCTCGTCGAGGCGCATGGGCAGCCGGGTGATCTTCTGGTGCTGCATTCGACCAGCGGGAATTCGGCGAACCTTCTGGAGGCGGCGAGAGTTGCAGCGAGGATCGGGGTTACGACGGTCGCCCTTCTCGACCGAAGCGGCGGTCAGCTGGCGTCCCTCGTGGACCTGGCGATCCGGGTCCCGGCCGACGGATCGGCGAGTGTACAGGAGTTGCAGCTGGCGGTCGAGCACGCCGTAGCCGACCTGGTCGACGATTGGTTCGCGCGGGATCCGGAGGACGACCGGTGATGCCGGAGCTCGTCTTCCAGCCACCCGAGGCGCTGCTTGAAATCGCCGGGCGCCTCGAAAGCGCCGGATGCCAGGCTTGGGCCGTCGGTGGGGCCATCCGTGACGCGATCCATGGCCTTCCCAGGGCCGATTGGGATCTCGCGACCGATGCCCGTCCCGAGGAGGTGCGCCAACTGTTTCCGAGAACTGTCCCGCTCGGGTTGGAGCACGGCACGGTAGGCGTTCTCGGCGAAGACGACGCGATGTACGAGGTGACCACTTTTCGTCTGGACGTCGAAACGGATGGACGACACGCGGTGGTCGAGTTCGCGACACAGATCGAGGATGACCTGGCGCGACGTGATTTCACGATCAACGCAATTGCGTGGCGGCCGGCTACCGACGACCTGCAGGACCCTTACCGCGGGATCGAGGACCTGCGAGCCGGAATTCTGCGGGCCGTTGGGGATCCGGCCACCCGCTTCGCGGAAGACTATCTGCGGGTCTTGCGTGCCTTCCGCTTCGCGGGCGCTTACGACCTCGAGATCGAGCCGGAGACTCTCTCCGCGCTCCGGGTGGCTGCGATCCACCTCGATCGTCTTTCCGCCGAGAGAGTTCGCGAAGAGCTCCTGAAGGTCCTGGCCGCGCCAATTCCCTCGCGGTCGCTACGGATGTACGCCGACCACGGCACTCTGATGGGCTGGTACGCGGAAATCGCCGGGGCGGCATCCGGACCCGGCTGGGACGATGCTCTGGACGCGATCGATGTGCTGGCGCCGCATCGGAAGTTCCTGCGTGTCGTACGGTTGCTGCTGTGCGGGGGCGCCGGCGAGGAGGCGTCTGCGAGTGCCGAGGCTCTGCTGCGTCGCCTCAAGTTCTCCAACCTCGACATCAGGCGTGGAACGCACCTCGTCCACCATTACCAGCCACTGGTCCATCCGGCGGACGGATCCGCGACGCTTCGCGAATGGCTGCACACCGTGGGGCCAGAACACTCCCGCGACCTGTTTCGTCTTCACTTCGCCGCCGCACGGGCTTCCCGCTCGGAGGACGGCCAGCGAGCGCTGGTGTACACGTGGCGACGAGTGCACGAGGAGCTGGTTGGCAACGCGCCAGTGTCCGTCGGGCAACTTTCCATCGACGGATCCGACCTTCTCGCACTGGGACTTCCGCGCGGGCCCCTCATCGGGCTGATGCTCGATGAACTGCTGGCCCAGGTGATCGAGTCGCCCGAAAGGAACGACCGGGAAACTCTTCTCGAAGCGGCCCGCGAGCTCATAGCGCTGGGCGGGCTGGATCTCCTGGAAAGCGGCGCGGAGGAATGATCCGAGAGCCGGACCTGTTCGGTCCCGACGCTGGCCGGCCCGCCTCCGACCCCCTGGCCTCTGATCCCACCGCTCCTCTGGCGGCCCGGATGCGGCCGCGGTCGATCGAGGAGTTCCTGGGGCAGCCTGCTCTCGTGGGAGAAGGAGCTGCTTTGCGAGAGCTGATCGAGCGCGACCGGGTTCCGAGTCTGATCTTCTGGGGTCCTCCCGGGTGTGGCAAAACTACCCTGGCGGGGATCATCGCGGGTCGCACTGGCGCTCGGTTCGAACCCTTTTCGGCGGTTACCGAGGGAATCGGCCGGGTTCGCCAGCTCATCGATCAGGCGGCCGAGCGACGACGCGCCACGGGGCAGGATACGATCCTGTTCGTGGACGAGATCCACCGGTTCAACAAGTCGCAGCAGGATGCTTTTCTGCCGCACGTCGAGGCGGGGACGATCACGCTGATCGGAGCCACCACCGAGAATCCGAGCTTCGAGGTTGTGGGTCCGCTGCTCAGCCGCACCCGGGTCTTCGTGCTCGAGCCGCTCGGCCCGGATACGGTCGAGGACCTGTCTCGCCGCGCCCTGCTCGATCGAGAACGCGGCTTGGGGCAGAGAGGTCTCAAGATCGACGACGAAGCGGCCAGGCAGCTGGCGAAGTCTGCGGACGGAGACGCTCGCCGCGCGCTCAACGCCCTGGAGACGGCCGCTCACCTGGTGGAAGACCGGGGCACGATAGGCGCGCAACACATCGAGTCGGCGCTGCAGCGCCGTTTCGCCCGGTACGACAAGTCTGGCGAGGAGCACTACAACCTGATCTCGGCGCTGCACAAGGCGGTGCGCGGCTCCGATGCGGACGGCGCCCTGTACTGGCTGGCTCGCATGCTCGACGGTGGGGAGGATCCCATGTATATCGCGCGCCGACTGGTTCGCATGGCAGTCGAGGACGTCGGCCTTGCGGACCCGGCGGCTCTCCAGGTCGCGGTTGCGGCTCGGGACGCGTTCCACTTCCTGGGATCTCCAGAGGGCGATCTCGCGCTGGCCGAGGCGTGTGCGTACCTGGCGGCCGCGCCGAAATCGAATCGCCTGTACGGCGGGTTTGGAGCTGCGATGCGAGCAGCGCGTGACAGCCCCGCCGAACCGGTGCCGCTGCACATCCGCAACGCGCCGACCCGGTTGATGAAGGACCTGGGCTATGGGGCCGGGTATCGGTATGACCCCGAATGGACCGGGGGAGTGGCTCCGCAGACCTACCTCCCGGACTCGCTGGCGGGCCACCGGTTCTACGAACCCGGCGAGGCCGGCGCTGAGGCCGACTTGGCGAGAAGGCTGGATCGCGCCCGCCAAATGCGAAGCGCGTCCGCGGGAGAGGACAGTCAAGACGCGGGAGGCGGCGACGGCTGACCTGATCGAGATCCAGAGGCCCGTGGAGCGGGCGGTCCTGGTCGGTGCTCCGCTGACCGACGAACCCGAGGCGCTGGTCGATGAGCACCTTGGGGAGCTGGAGCGCCTGGCCGATACCGCGGGCGCGGAGGTGGCGGGTACCCTTATTCAGAGGCTCGATTCGCCGCACCCGAAGCTCTACATCGGGCGCGGAAAGGTGGAGCAACTGAGTCTCCTCGCCGAACGCACCGACGCGAGCCTGGTGATCTTCGACGAGGACCTGAGTCCCGCCCAGGGCTCGGCCCTCGAGAAGGCGCTGGGACGGAGAGTCATGGACCGCACGGAGTTGATCCTTGATATCTTCGCGCTGCGGGCTCGGACGGCGGAGGCGCACCTGCAAGTCGAGCTCGCCCAGTTGCAGTACATGCGATCGCGTTTGAAACGTATGTGGACTCACCTGTCACGAATCCAGGGTGGGATCGGGATGCGCGGGCCGGGCGAAACACAGCTCGAGACGGACCGCCGGATGATGGACCGGCGGATCTCGCGACTGAGACAGGATCTCGAGCACATAGCCCGGGCACGCGACACGCGGCGCCGCGGGCGGAGCAGCGAATTCCGTGTCGCTCTCGTCGGCTACACGAACGCCGGCAAGTCATCAATTCTAAGGGCCCTCTCAGGAGCCGACCTGTTCGTCGAAGATCGCCTGTTCGCGACCCTCGACTCGGCGACACGGATCGTCGAGCTGGACGCCGGATACCAGGTGCTGATGACCGACACGGTAGGGTTCATTCGCAAGCTGCCGCACCACCTGGTCGCTTCTTTCCGGGCGACTCTCGAAGAGGCCCGGGAGGCGGACTTGCTGGTACACGTGGTCGACGCATCGGCGATTGGCTGGGATCACCAGGTCGAGGCGGTGCAGCAGGTGCTCGTGGACCTGGATATCCCTGACACGGGAACCCTGATGGTGTTCAACAAGACGGATCAGTTGACGCACGCCGAGGAGAAGGCGCTCCGGGGCCGCGTCGGCGTGGAATGGCCCCGCCACGTGTTCACGTCGGTCACCGAGCCGGGCGGACTGGAGCCGCTGAAGAGCGAGATACTGGGCAGGCTGCAGAGTTTGAGGCCCATCGTCCTCGTCGAGATTCCGGTCACCGATGGCA
>JABDQB010000162.1 GCA_013042495.1 Gemmatimonadota bacterium | reverse complement strand
CGGCTCGATACTCTCGGACCTGGCGTTGAGGAAGAGAGAAAGCCGGCTCGGGCCGAACCCGATTCGCATGGTGATCGAGGCAGACAGCCTGCCTATGGAGCCTCTCGAACTGGCGTTCGCCAGTCTCAAGGACGTGGAAGGCTTCGGGGTCGGGCGCGTCGAGTTCTCGGGTGAACCAGACGCCCTGCGTATGGAAGGGGCGGCCACCCTCTCAAATGCCGCCGCGACCGTTCCCTACCTCGGCGTGCGGTTCGAGGAGGTCACGGCCTCGTGGAGTTTCGAGGGAACCAGGGCCCTCGTTCAGTCGGGGAGTTTGCGTTCCTCGGCCGGTGGAACCGCGTCGCTGAGGGGCGCGATCGATACGCGGGAGCCGACGAACCTCGGGCTCGATCTGACCATCACGATGAACAGGCTCCGCGCCATGAACCGGCGGATGGCCGAGTTCCTGCTCGATGGCGAAGGTCACCTCGGGGGGTCGTACCGTACTCCCGAGTTGACCGGCGCTTTCCGGATCTCCGAAGGTCAGGTGCGTGCCGAACGATTCATGCGCATGCGGCAGGCCGTGGATCTCACCGACCCCATGGTCACGGCGCTGATCGACACGACCCTGGTGATGGAGCAGCGGCTGTTCGAAAGAGCCCAGAACCCGTTCATGCAAAACCTGCGCATGGACGCCGCGATCAGCATCGGCCCCGACTTCTGGCTGCGCTCCAGGGCTCTCGAGGTCGAATTGGCCGGCACCCTGGACGTTCAGATGGACCGGGCCCAGGGCGACCTCGTGGCCTTCGGAGCCCTGAACCTGGCCCGCGGAAAGTACCGCTATGTGTCGGGATCCGGGACCGATCTGTCGAGCCTCTACTCCCGGCAACTCCAGATTGCCGGCGGATCGATCACGTTCACGGGGGCGCCGGGCATGGACCCGAACCTGGACATCCAGGCCCAGTACGAGACCCGGTCGGACCTGGGCCCGGTGACGATCACCGTTGATATCGGGGGGACGGCCACCGCGCCGACTCTGCAGACGTCCAGCGATCCGCCACTCCCCGCGGCGGACGAGATATGCTTCCTCCTGTTCTCGACGGCCTGCATTGGCGCCGGCACGCAGGGAGGGGAGTTCGCGGCTTCGCTCGTTCGCGAGAGCCTTCTCGGCACGGTGAGTAATCAGTTCTCGCAGGTGTTGGTGAGCGGAGTGGGGCTGGTGGACTACTTCGACATCCGGTCCACGGGCCAGGTGGGTTCGATCGATTCCGGCAACACGACGAATCTGTTGTACGGAACCGAGCTGGAGATCGGTCGCTACCTGACGCCCGACCTGTTCGTAAGCGCGACACAGCCACTCGGCGGCCAGTTGCCCGGATTCGGGCTCGAATGGGCGTTCTCCACCCACTGGCGGCTGGAGTTCGTGACGGAGGACCGGTTCAAGAGATACGCTTCGTACGGTTACTCCTTCAGTTCCTACAGTCGACGCACGTACGGCCTGATGCTCTTCCGGGACTGGAACTTCTGATAGTAGATTCCGCCCCCCCTTTGGAGGTGCGCGAGTGAATTACGTAAAGACATTCGGCCTGATGGCCCTGCTGACGGCGCTGTTCATGGCCGTAGCAGGCTGGTTTGGCGGTCGTTCGGCCATGTATATCGCCCTGGCGTTTGCGGCCCTTTTCAACGTCGGATCCTACTGGTTCTCGGATCGCGTGGTGCTCCGCATGTATCGGGCTCGTCCGCTGGAGCGGCAGGAGGCGCCGGGTCTGTACGACATGGTCGACGATCTGCGACGGCGCGCCGGTCTCCCGATGCCGGCCATCGCCATCTCGGCATCGCCGCAGCCCAACGCCTTCGCCACGGGTCGGGACCCGGCCCACGCGGCGGTGTGCGTGACGCAAGGCATGCTTCGGGTCGCCGACAAGGACGAGCTGGCCGGAGTGATCGGACACGAGCTTGCGCACATCAAGAACCGCGATATGCTGATCGGCACCGTGGCGGCGACCCTGGCCGCGGCGGTCGTCATGCTTTCGCGTTTCGGATTCTGGTTCGGTGGCAGCGATAACCGAGGCGGGGCGATCGGGGGCCTGATGATGCTGATCCTGGCTCCGATCGCGGCCATGCTGATCCAGATGGCCATCAGCCGGGCCGGTGAGTATCGGGCGGACCGGGTCGGGGCCGAAATCAGCGGACAGCCGCGTGCCCTGGCGTCGGCGCTGAAGAAGCTGGAGGCGGAGGCGCGCCGCCGGCCCATGGAGCTGAATCCGAGCGCCGCACACCTGGCGATCGTTAACCCGTTGAAGGCGGGCGGCCTGAGCGGCCTGTTTCGGACGCATCCGCCCACCGAAGAGCGAGTGCGGCGACTGGAGGATATCGGCCAGCGTGGAGTCTGACTACCCGTTCCAGGATTCCGACAGGTACCTCGTCCTGCTCAACCCCAACGCGGCGGGCGGACAACGAGACGCACTGCGCCGTCGAATCGCCGGCGCGATGGCATCGCACCGGGTCCCGTTCGACATCGTAGAGTCGACCAGCGTGGAAGACGGTCTCAGAATCGTACGCGCGGCCGTGGCATCGAGGTGCCGGGCCGTGGTCGCGGCGGGTGGGGACGGGACGATCGCCCTGGCTCTCCGGGGCACGGCCGGCAGCGACGTTCCGGTGGCGTTGTTGCCCTTCGGTACCGGCAATCAGCTGGCCCTCAACTTCGGGGTCCCCGTTTCGCTGGAAGACAGCGTTCGCGTGGCCGTGGAAGGGGTAGAAGAGAAGATCGACCTCGGTCGAATCGGAGATGAGTACTTCGCCCTGATCGCTGGAGCAGGCCTCGACGCCGAGGTGATGGCGAGCGCGACCTCCGAGCTCAAGAGCCGGCTGGGCGTACTCGCTTATCTCGTGGGCGGACTCAAGCACGTGGTCACGCCGAGCCGGACCACATACCACATCGTGGCCGACGACCAGGAAATCGAGGTAGAGGCTTCCATGGTCCTGCTGGCCAACGCCGGCATCATCGGAGCGGGAGGCCTGCCGGTCGAGCTCAAGGTCGCGCCGCGGACCTCGTTCCAGGACGGGTTGCTGGACGTGGCCATCTTTTCGCCCCGGCATTTGCCGGACATGGCGGCCATGCTGACCCGGGTCGTGTTCCAGAAGTACTCTGGCGATGATCGCATGATCTTCCTGCAGGCCCGCAGGGTCACTGTCGAATCGGATCCCCCGGTCGCGGCGCAGATCGACGGTGAACCGAGGGGGGAGACCCCGATAGCGGCCGAGATCGTGCCTCTCGCCGGGCGTATCCTGGTTCCTCGATGATCACCAGCCTCGACCCCACGCTGCTGGCGGCGATCGTTCGCGAGCAGGGTACGCCCACCTACGTGTACGATGCGCGAATCCTGGACGCCGGAGTTCGTCGGTGGATCGAGGCGGTGGGCGATCCGTCGCGCATCTGCTATGCCGTGAAGGCCAACTACAACCTGGGCGTCCTGGCGCACCTGGCTTCCCACGAAATCGGATTCGAGGCCTCCACGGTAGGCGAGATGGCCCGTGCCCTCGCCGCCGGGGTTCCCGCCAGCCGTGTCGTGCTCGGAGGGGTGCCCAAGTCGCCGCAGGAGGTCGACGAGGGCGTTCGCCGAGGTCTGGACCTGGTGGTCCTGCAGGCGGCGCACGAAGTCGAAGCCGCCGTCCGGGCAGGCGCTACGCTGGGAGGTTCCGCGCGCGTCGGACTGCGGGTGCGGCCGGGGATCCGGGCGGGCGCCCACCCGTCCCTGGAGACGGGGAGAGCCGATGCCAAGTTCGGATTCGGTCCCGAAGAGATTCCGGAAGCCTGGGAGGCGCTCGCCGCGGCGGGCGGACTCGAGCCGACGACCCTGGCCTTCCACCTCGGCTCGGGTCTCGAATCGCTCGAACCGTACGAGGCAGCGATCGACGTGCTTCTCGGCCTGGTGACGGAACTGGAAGCGAGTGAACATCCGGTGCGCGAACTGGACCTCGGAGGAGGCCTGGGCGTGTCGAACGAGGACGCCGGGGCGGACCTGGAGCCGGCGGACCTCGTTCGTATCGTGCGCCGGAGGCTCGAAGGCACGGACCTCCAGGTGCGCTACGAACCGGGTCGTTCGATCGCGGCGCGCGCCGGCACGCTGGTCACCCGGGTCCTGTATCGACGCGAACGAGACGGCTATCCGGCCCTCGTATGCGACGGAGGGTTCACCGATTTCGGGCGGTTCTCGCTGTACGGGGCCCAGCACCGGATCGAGCCCCTCGAAGGTGCACTGGAGGGCCCGGCCACCGTGGAAGTCCTGGGTCCGACCTGTGAGTCTGGCGACAAGCTGGGTACCGAGCGCCCGCTTCATGGCGTAAGGCCCGGAGACCTGCTCGCGGTTCGTGACGTGGGCGCGTACGGGTTTGTGATGGCCTCGAACTACAACGCGCGCCCCCGGCCTGCCGAGGTGCTGGTGGATGCCGAGGGCTGGAGGGTAGTTCGGGAGCGCGAGACCCTCGCGGACCTGTGGCGGGGAGAGACGGTCGGTTGAGCCAGGACGAAGCGGGTTTCCTCGTCGTACGCGGCGCGCGCGAGCACAACCTGCGAAACGTCGACGTAGAGATCCCCAGGAACCGCCTTACGGTGGTGACAGGCTTGTCGGGTTCCGGCAAGTCATCGCTGGCGTTCGACACGATCTATGCCGAGGGACAGCGAAGGTATGTCGAGTCGCTGTCGGCGTACGCCCGCCAGTTTCTCGGGGTGATGGAGAAACCGGACGTCGACCAGATCGACGGGCTGTCCCCGGCGATCGCCATCGAGCAACGGTCGGCCGCTCGAAACCCTCGCAGCACCGTCGGGACCGTCACCGAGATCTACGACTATCTGCGACTTCTGTGGGCCCGGGCCGGTACCCCCCACTGTCCGGACTGCGGCAGGCCCGTGCGCCGACAATCGGCGACGCAGATCGCGGGCCGCGTGGCAGCCTGGCCCGACGGTACCCGGGTCGAGATCCTGGCGCCGCTGATTCGCGGTCGGAAGGGCGAGTTCCGGGACCTGTTCGAGGAAGCCCTGCAGGAAGGGTTCGTCCGGGCCCGGGTGGACGGGAACCTGATTGACCTGTCGGAGCCGCCGCGGCTCAACCGCCGGCTGAATCACGACATCTCGGTGGTGGTGGACCGGGTGGTCCTCAGGGAGGGCGAGCGGGCCCGGGTGGCCGAGTCGATCGAGACGGCGCTTCGAATGGCAGGCGGAACGGTGGAAGTGCTGGAGTACGCGTCCGAACAGGACGATTCGGACTCGGAGCGACACCTGTTCAGCGAGCACTACGCGTGCGCCGAGTGCGGGATCAGCATACCGGAACTGGAGCCGCGGCAGTTCTCGTTCAACTCTCCCTACGGCGCCTGTCAGGCATGTGATGGGCTCGGCGTGCGCCTGGAGCCGAATCGTGAACTGTCGATCGGCGATGCCCGGATTTCCATCCTCGAAGGCGTCATTCTGCCGTGGGGTGTCCCGGCCGGTCGATGGGCGCGGAAGTTCCTGCCGCCGCTCGCGGAGAAGTACTCGTTCGACCTCAACGTTCCGTGGGGTGATCTCTCGGACGAGCAGAAGAGCGCGGTCCTCGACGGGGACCCGGACCTGGAGTGGGACGGGGCGCTGGAGCTGATCCGGCTGCAGTATCACGAGACGGACAGCGACACCGTCCGCAAGAACCTGCAGGAATACATGACGGCGCGGGTGTGTTCGGATTGCGAGGGTGGCCGGCTGAAGCCGGAAAGCCGGGCCGTGACCGTGGGCGGTCACCGAATCACCGAGGTCGTCGAGCTGTCGGTGAGCGACGCGCTCGCGCTCTTTGAGGGCCTGCAGGCGGGGAGCACCGCCGAACCGCTCGAAGAGGAAATCGCGGGCCCCATACTGAAGGAGGTGTGCGAGCGTCTGAGCTTCATGGCCCAGGTGGGCCTCGGCTATCTGACCCTGGGCCGGTCGGCCGATTCGCTGGCGGGCGGTGAGGCGCAGCGCATCCGCCTGGCCACCCAGATCGGAAGCCGACTGGTAGGCGTTCTGTACGTCCTGGATGAACCGAGCATCGGCCTCCATCCGAGGGACAACCGGCGTCTCCTGGACACCCTTCTACAGCTCCGGGACCTGGGAAACACGGTGCTCGTGGTCGAACACGACGAAGACACCGTGCGGGCCGCCGACCACGTGGTTGACATGGGACCCGGCGCCGGCCGACACGGCGGGGAGATCCTGGTGTCTGGATCGGTGGACGAGCTCCTCGGCACGAAGAACTCGCTGACGGCAGCCTATCTCAGGGGAGATCGGGAGATCCCGGTTCCGGCGGAGCGGAAGACCGGACGGGACGGTGAGGCGCTCGTCGTCCGAGGAGCGACTGAGCACAATCTCCGTGGCGTTGACGTCTCTTTTCCACTGGGACGCTTCATCGCGGTCACGGGGGTATCCGGGTCGGGGAAGTCCACTCTCGTCGAGGATGTCTTGTACCGCCGCGTGGCGCGGGAGCTTCATCGGGCCCGCACGGTGCCCGGCGCACACGACTCGGTCGAGGGCCTGGATCTCGTGGACAAGGCGATTGACGTCGATCAAAGCCCGATCGGTCGCACACCGCGATCGAACCCGGCCACCTATACCGGCGTGTTCACGCCCATTCGGCAACTGTATTCCCAGCTTCCCGAGGCGCGGATCCGCGGCTATGGCCCCGGCCGGTTCAGCTTCAACGTAAAGGGAGGGCGCTGTGAGGCGTGTCGGGGCGACGGGCTCGTGAAGATCGAGATGCACTTCCTGCCCGACGTGTACGTGCCCTGCGACGTGTGCCGCGGACGGCGCTACAATCGCGAGACGCTCGAGGTGCTGTACAAAGGGAAGAGCATCGCCGACGTGCTGGACATGACGGTGGACGAGGCCCTGGAGTTCTTCGACGCCATTCCGAGGGTCAAGAGGCACCTGGCGACCCTGTCGGATGTGGGTCTCGGTTACATTCACCTTGGCCAGTCCGCGACGACGCTCTCCGGCGGCGAGGCACAGCGGGTCAAGCTCGCGTCAGAGCTGTCGAAACGCGGAACGGGCCGCACGCTTTATATCCTGGACGAGCCCACGACCGGGCTTCATTTCGAGGACGTGCGGATCCTGCTCGAGGTTCTGCACCGGCTGGTAGAGCTGGGGAACACGGTTCTCGTGATCGAGCACCACATGGATGTGGTGAAGACGGCCGACTGGATCATCGATCTCGGTCCGGAAGGCGGCTCCGGGGGTGGAATGGTGGTCGCCGCCGGCACTCCGGAAGAGGTCGCTGCCGCGCCCGGCAGCCACACCGGCCGCTACCTGCGCGACGTCCTCTGATGGCTCGTTGATCGCGCCCTGCCATAGGGTTAACGTAACGGACTTGGAAGATCGACCGGGCGCCGACGAAACCGTCGAAGTCCGGATTCCGTAGAGCAAGTGGCAAACGGGTGACTCCTAGCGCGGGCAGCACGTGAATTTCTTCGTATTGATCATTCTCGTGTTCTTCGTGGTCGTGCCCATCGGGCAGGCGATCGCGAAGGCGATCGAAACGAAGGCCACGCGCGAAGCGTTGCCGAAGGAGCCGGAACAGGCGGGCCGGCTCGAAGAACTCGAACGGCAGGTGCTGTATCTGGTTGAGCAGGTCGAGGGAATCCAGGAAAACCAGGACTTCCTCACCCGCCTGCTCGAAGACCGGCCGGCGAGTATTCCGCCCGCGCACAGTGAGGAAGAGGTAACATGATCAGCCGCGAAGACCTTGAGAGCTTCCTGATCCGAACCGAGATGGACAACCGGGAGATCGGGGAATCGATGTGGCTCGTGGATCCCGTGAAGGATGCCGAGGAGGATCACCCGGCGGTCGTGGTGAGTCTGTCGCCACCGCTGGTGATCTTTCGGGCCAGTATCGGCATGGTGCCGGAAGGGGACCACGCCCGTTTGGAACTGTTCAAGAAGCTGCTGGAGTTGAACGCCTCGGACCTGGTACATGGGGCGTACGGCCTGGAGGGCGACGAAGTCATCCTGGTCGATGCTCTCGAGCTCCAGGACCTGGACTACTCGGAGTTCCTCGCGTCCCTGGAGAGCCTTTCTCTGGCGGTGACGTCGCACGTACAGCAACTCGGACTGGACTGACGCATGGGTATCTTCGATAGACTCTCCCGCCTCGTGCGGTCGAACCTCAACGACCTGATCGCCCGGGCCGAGAACCCGGAGAAGATGCTGGTCCAGGTCATCGAGGACATGCGCAAGCAGCTGGCGCAGGCCAAGCAGGAAGTGGCCGTCGCCATCGCCGACGAGCGCAAGCTGCGAGCGCAGATGGAGGAAGAGCGGAAGCAGGCGCAGGAGTGGGAGCGCCGTGCCCGACTGGCGATCCGTGAAGGCCGCGACGACCTGGCGAAACAAGCCCTGATGAGGGGCCAGGAACACGCCAACAACGCTGCCGAGATGGAGGAGCAGTGGGAGAAGCACCGGGCCGAGACGGAACGGCTCAAGGATTCTCTCCGCCAGCTCAACTCCAAGATCGAGGAGGCCAAGCGAAAGAAGAACCTCCTGATCGCCAAGCAGAAGCGGGCCCAGGCCCAGAAGCGGATTCACGAGACGATGGCCGGGATGCAGGACAAGAGTGCGTTCCGGGCCTTCGACCAGATGGTGGAGAAGGTGGAGGAGAGCGAGAGGAAAGCGCTGGCCGCCGCCGAGGTCACGGAAGATCTGGAAGGCGACGACCTGTCACGCGAATTCGCCATGCTCGAGTCCACGGGTGGAGAAACCGACGTGGATGAGAAGCTGCTGGCTCTCAAACGCGACATGGGACTCATTGGTCCGGCGAGCGACGCGGGGGAGCCGAAGGCCCTCGGTTCCGGCGAGGTCGAAGTGGCGGATGTCGAGATCGTCGAAGTCGACGAGTCCGAGACGGATGAAGCCGCGCCGGACGACGCAGCAGAACCGAAGGAATAGCCCTCCGGCCGCCCTGGCCGGTACAACTCGGAGAGCCCGCGCTGCTGACGCGGGCTCTCACGGACACCGGGAAACGGGTCCATGTCCGATACGCGCGCGCGTGGTTGGTTTCAGGTAGTACTGGGCGCGCTGGCCGTCGTCCTCCTCCTGTTGTTCGCCTGGAAGTCTTCCGAACTCCTGATCCTGTTCTTCGTCGCGGTGCTGCTGGCCGTCTACCTGAGCGCCCTCACCGATTGGTTCCAGAGAAGGCTCAGGCTGCCGCGCCCCGTCGGCATCGCCTCCGGTGTCGTGCTCACGGTGGTGGCTTTCTGGGGCGTGGGATTCTTGCTGATTCCTCCGCTGACCGCCCAGGTCGGCGAACTATTGGCCGTCCTGCCGCAGCGTCTGTTGATCTGGGAAGCCGATCTCGTCCGGCTGGCCGAGCGCTATCCGGTCGTCCGCGACCTGCTGGGCCCCGTCCAGGAGGGAGGCAGTTACTTCGGATCCATCTTCGGGGAGATCGGGAGCTGGTTCACGGACGCGGTGCCATACGTGTTCAGCGGACTCTGGTTCCTGATCCACGCGTTCAGCGTCCTGGCGATGGCGATCTTCCTGACGGCCAATCCGTCGCTTTACCGATCCGACCTCCTCCAGCTCGTTCCGCCTCGCAACCGGGTCCTGGCTTCGGACATCCTGGGCGAGCTCGCCGCGACGCTTCGGGCGTGGCTCGGCGGACAGCTCATGGCCATGGCCGTGCTCGGGGTGTTCACATGGGTCGGACTGGAACTGCTGCGGGTTCCCTATGCGCTGGCCTTCGGGGTGTTCACGGGACTCGCCGCGCTGGTCCCCTTCTTCGGAAGCCTGTTCTCGACCCTGCTGCCCGCTCTGTACGTGCTCCCGTTTGGCGGATGGCTTTGGGCGCTGGCCGTGGTCCTGCTCGGCGTTGTGG
>JABDQB010000146.1 GCA_013042495.1 Gemmatimonadota bacterium | reverse complement strand
GGGCTACACGGTCCAGTAATCACGTTGCGAGAGTCGAACTCGAACAAGGATATGCCGTTTATGAACACGATCTCCCAGGCCCTCAAGGCGACGCTGCTGACGTGCGCCCTCATTGGGGCCGTCATGCTCGGCGCCGCTCCGGCGGAAGCGCAGGACGCGGTGTTTCCGGCCGCCACCGACGTCGGCCAGGGCCGCGCGGTTTTGATCACCGGAGCCAGCTCGGGGATCGGACTGAGAACGGCTGAGGTCCTCGCCGCGAACGGCTTCCACGTGTACGCCGGCGCCCGCAAGCAGGCGGACATGGACGCCCTGAACGCGATCGACAACATCGAGGCCGTTCGCCTCGACGTGAACGTCCAGGAGGAGATCGATGCCGCGGTGGCACAGGTGGAGGCTGGGGGTCGTGGCCTGTACGGCCTGATCAACAATGCCGGGGTGGTCGTCATGGGACCGCTCATCGAAGTGACCGAAGAGGACCTCGCGTTTCAGATGAACGTGAACGTGTACGGCCCGTACCGGGTCACGAAGGCGTTCGCCCCGCTCCTGATCGAGAACCAGGGACGGGTGGCTACGACCGGGTCCATTTCGGGAATCGGAACTTGGGGGCTCGGCGGTCCCTACACGATGAGCAAGCACGCGATCGAAGCATACACCGACGTGCTGGCCATCGAGATGAGCGGCCTCGGCGTCCAGGTCGCGGTCGTCGAACCTGGCAACTACAAGTCCGAGATCATGGAGAGCATGGTCGAGCGCATGCGCGAGACGGGCTACTCGTCCGAAGGGTCCATGGCGCAGGAGCGCATGGACAGGGTGCTTACCGGGCCGGCCGACCGCGAACAATTCAAGGAACCGGATGAGGTCGCGGCCGCGTATCTCGACTTCCTGACATCGGAGAATCCGAAGCGTCGTTACATGGTGGTGCCGAATCAGAACGAGGCGGATTTCACCATCCGGGCTCACATTCGGCGGCTCGTGCAGCTCAACGAGGACCAGCCATACGCGTACACGCGCGATCAGCTGATGCAGATGATCGACGAGGCGGTGGCGGAGACGAACGAGTAGCGAACAGGATGACGAGGGGGGGTCGGGCGTCGATCCCGGCCTCCCCTTCGTCATCCAGCGGGACCTTGCCAAGACGGCTCTCTCCGGTCGATATCTGAACCATGAGCCAACCTGTCGATGTGAATGTCGATGTTTCCCGGCTGCGGCCCACGTTCGCCCTGGAACTCCCCCTTCCAGCGGATGAGGCCATCCTGCGGATTCGGGAGGGGATCGACGATCAGGAGATGCGCGGATCCACCATGGCGGCCGGTCGCTTCGCCGAGTTCCTGGTCGACGAGGCGGATAGAAGAGTGTGGTCGCCACGCCTCACCGTCCGGATCGAGGAAGCTCCGAGCGGATCGACCCTGCGTGGCCGCTTCTCGCCCCGGCCTGACGTGTGGACCGGGTTCATGTTCCTGTACTTTCTCGTTGTATTCGGAATCTGCTTCGGCGCCACGCTCGGCTACGTGCAGCAGGTGTCGGACGAGACTCCGTGGGGCTACTGGGTCGTGCCAGTCGGCCTGCTGACCATCGCCGGCATCCACCTGGCTGGCTACGTGGGGCAGCGCCTCGGCTCGGACCAGATGCGCGATCTCCGCGGAAGGCTCGATGCCGTTCTTTCATGACAATTCGAGAGCGTCAACCACACGGATCTCAAGGGACCGCGCGCCGAGTGACGGCTCGCGCACTCGCGTTCAGTCGGCCAGCGCGAGGTACTGTTTTCCGATCGACTCGATCGAGAAGCGCTCGTAGCTGGCTTCCGTGATCGCAGGCGGGTTCGCGACCACTCGATCGATGGCCGCTGCCAGACCCTCCTCCGTGAGGTCGGCGAGGCCGGTGGACAGGTCTCCGGTCAGGATTTCCGGCGGTCCCGACGGACACCGGGTGCTGACCGCGGGCGTGCCACAGATCAGAGCTTCGACGAGCACGCTGCCGAAACCCTCGTAGTCGGAACTGAGAACGATTGCCCGGGCATGCCTGATGAACGGATACGGGTTGATCTGGAAGCCCGTGAGCTCGACGCGCGGCTCCAGATCCAGGCCGGCAATCAGGGCCCTGACTCGTCGCTGTTCCGTATCGGTACCGGTCCCTACCAGCACGAGCCTTCCTTCATAACGGCTCCTGGCGAAGGCCCCCAGCAGTCGGTCATGTCGCTTCTGCTCGTCGAATCGGCCCACGTGCACCAGGTAGTCCTGGCCGGCCAGGGGACACGGCTCTGACGCCAGCCTCCGAACCTCGGAGAAATCGAAGGGGTTGTATATCGTCTCGAGGCGCGACGGCCGGATGCCCAGGTTCACCGTCAGGTCGGTCCCGACCCCTGCTGAGATGGCGACCACTTTGCGGCCGGGGTACGTGCGGCGCAGCCGGCGAAGGCGGCGGAGTCGTGTCAGCGCCTGTCGATTTTCCAGGTATTCGCTGGAAAGCGGGTTGACCACCCGGTACCAGGCGACTTCGGCCAACGAACTCCGAGCCACGATGCGATCCGACTGCGTAAGCGTCGAAATGACCAGGCTCCACGGATCGCGGCCGACCAGGTACTCGTCCAGGATCCGGGCCCTCCGCTGGATTTCGCCCATCTTGCGGAGTTGCCGTGGGCTCTTATCGAACGCCCGGATCAGCTGCACTCCCTCGGGGATCGGCAGGTCCTGCTGATCTCTCAGATTCGCGAGGGCGACCTGGTGTCCGAGATCGGTCATGTGACCCGCCAACCTGAGAAGAATCCGCTCGGCTCCGCCGCCGCTCAGGCCGTCGATCACGAACAGGACCCGCTTACGCATGGCGCTACTGCCGCTTGTACCGGTCGAACACCGTGATGACCGGACGGGCGTTGCAGTCCGCGTCGAAGTAATCCCGGTCACAGCCGCTGGCCGGCTCCCACCAGAAGATTCCCTTGATCCGGCGGTCGGAGATTCCGAGAAGCGTCTCGTTCACCGCCTCGAGGAACGCTTTGCGGGGCCCTCCGGGAGCGTCCTCGGGGTACGGAGGCAGGCCGCTGAACTCGCCATCGTCGTAGACTCGGGGCCGGTAGCCCGCTTCCACCAGGATCACGTCCTTGTCCGGGTAGTGTGCGAGCGTGGCCAGGAGATTGTCGCGCAACTCGAGCAGGGTCCCGTGCCACCAGGGATAGTACGAGTAGCCGATGATGTCGTAGGGAATGTCGTAGTCGTTGAACCGGTCGAAGAATGCCTTCGCTCCGTCCGTGTCGGCCCCGTTGTCGTAATGGAGCATGATCAACGGGCGCGGTGCCTGCGCGCGACCCGCGTCGATGCCGTCGACGCCCGCCTTGAAGAGTCTGGCGAAGTGGTCCCAGTTCTCCGGCAGCCGGCCCAGGGGCCACATCATCCCGTTCCGGACTTCGTTTCCGATCTGGACCATCTCGGGCATGACGCCGGCCTCCCGGAAGGCTCGGATGGTGCCGCTCGTCCAGGCGAATACCGAGTCCACGAGCCCGTCGATGTTCGTGGTATCCCAG
>JABDQB010000144.1 GCA_013042495.1 Gemmatimonadota bacterium | reverse complement strand
ACACGGTGCCAGGGCATTCCGCCTTCTAGACGATTCGCATTCCCGAGATTGCACGCGAAATGACGAGCCGCTGAATCTCGCTCGTCCCCTCGAAGATCGTGAAGATCTTGGCGTCGCGCGCCCACCTCTCAACCGGATGCTCTCGCACGTATCCGGCTCCTCCGAGGATCTGGATGGCCTCTTCCGTAGCGCGGACGGCCACCTCACCAGCCTTCAGCTTCGACATCGAGCCTTCGCCGGCTTCGAACGGTTTGCCGTTCCTGGCCATCCAGGCGGCTCGCCAGACGAGAAGCCGGGCCGCATCGATCTCGGTACGCATGTCGGCGAGTTTGAAGGCGATCGCCTGGTTCATGATGATCGGCCGGCCGAACTGGACACGCTCCTTGGCGTAGTCGAGGGCGTACTCGTAGGAGGCACGTGCCACACCGAGGGCCTGGGCGCCGACGGCCGGACGGGAGGCTTCGAAGGTAGACATGGCGCCCTGCTTGCGAGATCTCTTTCCCTCCCGGGCTCTGGCGAGCCGTTCATCGAGGCGTTCCTTGCCCCCGAGCAACATCCGGCCGGGTACTCGAACATCCTCGAGCACGACTTCTGCCGTGTGCGAAGCCCGGATACCGTGCTTCTTGAACTTGGATCCCTGTGATAGTCCCGGCGTGTTCGGCGGAATGACGAAGCTCGCCTGGCCTCTCGAACGAAGCTCTGAATCAACCGAAGCAACTACGACGTGGACGTCGGCGATTCCACCGTTCGTTATCCAGGTCTTCGTTCCATTGAGAATCCATTCGTCGGTCGCCTCGTCGTAGACGGCCTTCGTCCGCAGGGCCGAGACGTCCGACCCGGCATCCGCCTCGCTGACGGCGTAGGCGGCGAGCTGGACATTGTCGGCACTTCCGAAACACTGAGGAACCCACTCGGCCACCTGGTCGGGCGAACCGACACCCGTAATCGCGGCAACCGCCAGGGCGCTCCCGAAGATCGAAAGACCGATGCCGGCGTCTCCCCAGAACAGCTCCTCGGTAACGAGCGGCAGTGTCAGCCCGCTCGGATCACCAAAGGCGTTGAGGAAAAACTCAAAGGAATAGAGCCCGACCTGGGCGGCCTCCTGGATGATCGGCCACGGAGTTTCCTCACGCTCATCCCACTCTTCCGCGGCCGGCCGCACAACCCCTTCGGCGAAGTCGTGTACCCACTTCTGTAGCTGTAGCTGATCCTCGTTGAGGTCGAGTGAGAAATCGGGCATGGCGGCTCCTGAATCGGGTTACTACATAGTAACTTACGTGCCCTTCGATGGCCAGCGAAGATCCGCCTTTTGCACTATCGGGAGCAAGCCTTGGCGAGCCCCGACCCGGACGGAAGCGAACTCAGCTTGCCCGGCGGCTCGCGGCAACCCGTTTCCGCCTGGCAACTCGTCGCTCACGTGAGGTGAGTCCGCCCCAGACGCCTTCCGTTTGCCCGGTATCGAGCGAGTACTGGAGGCATTCCTCCTGAACGGGGCAGGACAGGCACACCGCCTTGGCGGCACGCACCATCGAGATATCCGACTCACTGGAAGGAAAGAAGAGGTCATCGGTGCGATCTGAACACGCCGCGAACTCTCGCCATTCCTGGCTGAGGTCTAGCAATGTGTCACCTTTGATCATGCACACTCCTTCCGTAAGCAACTCACAACGCCCACGACGCCCGATTTGTTCCCGGAATCCGGAGCCTGCAGCTGCAAACGACCAGCCTAGGGTGACGCTGCATGTTGTTTAGCTTCGAGAACATCCAGTTACATGGCGTCGGTGGTCCCCGCCTCGCCGTCCGTCACCTCCAGATTCCGGCAGACGGGATGAGCGTGATCGTCGGTCCATCCGGCGCCGGCAAGTCCACCCTTCTTCGCTTGTGCAATCGGCTCGAGGTGGCCGACTCGGGAGCGATCGAGTTTCACGGGGTGGACCTCAACGCTACGCCGGTTCTGGATCTGCGCCGGGCGGTCGGCATGGTTTTCCAGGAACCGGTGAGATTCGGCGGAACCGTGCTCGACAACTTGCGGGAAGCCGATGGGCTGATCAATGACGAGGCAGCGCGGATGCTTCTCGAGCGCGTCGGCCTGGATGGCTCGTTCCTCTCGCGACTCGCCGATGAGTTGTCCGGCGGTGAGGCACAGCGAATGTGCATCGCCCGTGCTCTGGCAACCGGCCCAGAGCTTCTGCTCATGGATGAGCCGACTTCGTCCCTGGATCCAGCCGCTACGCAGCTCATAGAACAGCAGGCCATCGCGCTCACCGAAGCGGGCATGCCCGTCCTATGGGTCACACACGACACTGCCCAGATGCAACGAATCGCCTCGCGGGTCATCTGCCTGATCGACGGCGCGGTCGCCTACGAGGGTCCGGCGTCCGGCCTGTTCGACTCGCAGGAACCAGAGATCGTGGCATTCCTGGCGGAACAGACCTCATGAACACGGCCGACGTCACGACACTCGGCCTGGTCGCCTCACTACTTCTGGTTGTCGTGGCAATAGGCCTCTCGGCCACCCAACGGCTCGGTCTCGAGAAGGACATCGTCTGGGCGACTCTGAGGTCCCTCATCCAGCTTCTGATCGTTGGAGCAGTCCTGGCCTTCGTGATCGATCCGGAGCAGCCACTCATACTGTCGTGGGGCTGGGTTCTGGCGATGGTGGCCTTCGCAGGAGTGGTGATCCGGCGGCGTGCTCCAGAGGTCCCCGGCGTTCTCCCGCTGGGCATGCTCGCCATCGGTGCGGCTTCCCTCGTCACCTTGGCCGTCATCTTCGGGCTCGGCGTCTTCCCGTTGGAAGGACGGACGCTGGTTCCGCTCGCCGGGATGATGGTGGGCAACTCGATGAATGCAACCGTTCTGGCCGCCCGACGGGTGGTGGATGAGTTCCGGGAGAACCGGCCGGAAGTGGAAGCCCGGCTGGCGTTGGGACAGTCGGGGCGGCTGGCCGGCCGGAGGTATCTGCGGACCGCACTGCGAACTGCACTCACTCCCCAGATCGAAACCACCAAGGCAGTGGGGTTGGTCTTCCTGCCGGGAGCCATGACCGGTCTCATCCTGGCCGGAGTCGACCCCGTCGAGGCGGTTCGAGTCCAAGCTGCGATCATGTATCTGATTCTCGGATCGGTCGCGACGACCGCGACTGTGATGACGCTGGGGATCGGACGCCGGTTGTTTACAGACGATCACCGTCTGATCCGGTTGCTGCGCTCCTGACGTCGAGCATCTTCATGCCCGACGCCCAGGTGGTGAGGGCAGCTAGGCCCATCGCAGCCACCAGTATTCCCATCGGAATCTCGTAGCTTCCGGTCGTGTCTCTCAGCACCCCGACTCCGGCGGGAACGGCCGCGCCGAACACCGCCGCGATCGACCACTGCACGCCCATGATCCGCCCGTAGGCGGAACCCGAATACCAGGAAGACATCACCATGGCGCGCAGCGGAAGCATCACGCCAAATGAAAGCCCGAACAGGATGAAGTGCGCTCCCATCTGCCAGTCGGCGCCGACCACCACCGCCACCGCCAGGGCCCCCGTCAAGGCGACCATCCCGACCGCATGAACCGAAGTTGGTGTCCTCCTCCCCGCAATGAAGGGAGAGACGTACCTGCCGGGCAGGCTGAGCGCCGAGGCGATCGCCGCCCATACCGCCACCGAGGCGACGGCGAACCCAGCTTCCTCGAATCGGGCAACGCGATGGGTGACGATCGCCTGCATCGTGCCGAAGCTGAGCAGCATGCCAATCGTGTAGAGGACGAACCGTCGATCCACGAGCAGCGATCGAACCGAGAAACTGGCTACCTCACCCCGACGGGAATCGCCGGCGCCGGCCGGCACGAACACGAACGCAGTAATCCAACCGGCTGCCAGGAGGAGGGCACCGAGCGATACGGAGGCTCCGCGCCATCCGAACCAGGTGACGAGTCGTTCAGTCAGCGGGATGAAGATCGTACCGGAGATCCCGCCGATCACTGTGAGAAGCGCCAGCGCCCTGGCCCGGTGTTCCCTCGAATACCACTGATCGACTGCGATGAAGGCCGGCTCGTAGTAAGTCATGGCACCCGCCGGTCCGATGAACATCCACCAGGCAGCCAGGACGTGCCACGGCTCGGTGGCAAACGAAAAGAGCAGGAGACCCACAAAGCCGAGAGCCGCTCCGATGGCGAACACCGATCGGATACCGTGCCTGTCTGCGTAACGGCCGACCGGAAACGCCAGCAAGCCACCGACGAGCGCCGCGCCGCCATAGCCGAGCGAAAGGACCGTGGTGGTGAAGTCTGCCCCGGCAGCATCGGAGGTGAGAAAGACCGAGAACCCGAAGAACATGGCTCCGAAGGCGACCATCACAGTGGTGGCAAGCGCGACGATCGCTTGCCATGAGAACCGGTCCATGAGTGCAGAGT
>JABDQB010000134.1 GCA_013042495.1 Gemmatimonadota bacterium | reverse complement strand
GCGCTGTCGAAGACCCGGACCTCAGACCTCACCGAACTCACGGCTCGCGTTCTGGGCGCCGTGCGCCGGGCCGAGGAGACGCCGGGGCGTCCGGCCTCGACCGCCCCCGGTAGCGGCGAGAGCGTTCCGGACGTGGTCGTGGTGGAAGACGACCAGGCCCTCATCGAGATGCTGACCTATTCGCTGTCGAACCAGGGCTATGACCTGGTCTTCTATGCGAACGGGCGTGAGGCGCTCGACGGACTCCTTGCCATGCCGACGGGAGACCGCCGGCCCGTGGTTCTGCTCGACGTGGATCTCCCGGGGCTCGACGGATTCCGGGTTCTCCAGGAACTGTCGCAGCAGCGTCCCGGCGATTTCCAGGTCATCATGGCGACCATGCACAGCAGCGAAGCCGCCCAGGTGCTCGCCATCGAGTCGGGAGCCCTCGACTACATCGTGAAGCCTCTCAGCATTCCCATCACTCTGGCCAAGGTGGAACGTCTCCTTCAGGCTGCTGCCGCGAGGTGAGCACCTCCGTCCTGGCGACGATCGCCCTGGCTCAGGCCGCGTTTCTCGGTCTTCTCCTGTTCATGCTGCTGACCCGGCGTCTGGTCGCGGGCGTCAGTGCGGAACGCTCGAAGCAACACGGCGCGCTGGCCAACCGCACGGTGAGGCGCTGGCTGGCCGGAGAGGTGGACGAGGAACATCTCCGGCTGCAGCTGGGGCAGCTCTCGTTCGCGCACCTCTCCTGCTTTCTTCAGAAGCTGTCGATGCAGATGGGCGGGGCCGACTGGGAGAGAGTGAGCACTGCCGTGCGGCGTATGAGCTGGTATGAGAAGGTCCGGTCCCACACCGGCTCCAGGCTTTGGTGGCGCCGCCTGCAGGCAGCGCGCGCCTTGATGGTCGTGGCGGAGCAGGAGGACCAGGAGCTCATCGCCGTTCTTCTCCGGGATGACCGGGCGGCGGTGCGGCGGGCGGCGGTTTGGAGCCTGAAGCGAGTCGGGTCGCCGGAACTGGCCGCGGCTGCGCTGGACCTGGCCGCCGGAGAGCCGCGGGTTCTGCGGGCGCAGATCCTGGAAATCCTCGCTGGCAGTAGGGCCCACGTCCTGGGCTCTCTGATCGAACGCCTGCACGGCGGTCGAGAGAGAGATGAACTTCGAACGGCCCTGTCCCTGGCCGAAATGCTGGGCGTCCCGGGACTGCTGGAACACATCCTGCCGCACGCGGAGGACTTCGATTTCGAGATCCGAGTCGCCACGGCACGATCCCTGGCGTCGTATCCGCATGCCCGCTCGAGCGCCGCGCTGATCCGCATGCTCGAAGACCCCACCTGGCAGGTGCGGGCCCAGGCCGCGGCCGGGCTGGGAGCGATCGGGGCGCGCGAGGCGGTGGAACAACTGGACCGTGCGCTGACCGACTTGAGCTGGTGGGTGCGGCTGCGCTGTGCCCTGGCCCTCCGGCGCATCGGAACCGACGGGGTCGTCCTGCTGCAGCGGCGCCGACCCGAGGATGACGCCTACGCGTACGAAATGGCACAGTACGTTCTGCACCTCGACAAGGCGGCGATCGCCGAATACTCAGGTGCGTACGTGGTCGACTACTCCGAGGCGCCGTCCTCGGAGCACGCGGCGTAGGGACCTGCATGGAACTCGCGAGCCGACTGCTCTCGTCCGCGGATGCCGCGATCATCTGGTACTTCCTGGCCATCAACTCGTTTTATGGCCTGCTGCTGTTGCTGTCGATTCCAGAAATCTGGAAGCACTGGAAGCTGTCGAGCACGGACGACGTGAATCGACTGCTCGGCTCCGAAGTCCTCCCGCCGATTTCGGTATTGATGCCGGCGTACAACATGGAGGGCAGCATCGTGGCGAGCGTCCGGGCGCAGCTCGCCCTGACGTACCCGAAGCACGAAGTCGTGCTTATCAACGACGGCTCGGTGGACGGGACGTTCGATAGACTTCGGAAATCCTTCGATCTGTACGAGGTACCGCCCGCGATTCCGAGCCGGATTCCGACGATGCCGGTGCGCGGATACTACCGGTCGCGAACGGCCGCCGGACTGCTCGTAGTGGACAAGGAGAACGGCGGGAAGTCCGACGCATTGAACGCCGGTCTCGGAGCGGCGCGCTACCCGCTGGTGCTGGCGGTCGACGCCGACACGATGGTCGAACCCGATGCCCTGCTGCGCCTGGCGCGCGTCTTCATGTCCGGCCGGCCGGTCGCGGGGGCCGGGGGCACGATCCGGGTGGCCAACGGCTGCCGGATCGAGGACGGCCGGGTGAAGGATGCCCGCGTCCCGCGCCGGTTCCTTCCCGGCGTCCAGGTGCCCGAATACCTGCGCGCCTTCCTGTTCGGACGGCTGGGCTGGAATCGCCTCGGCGGCAACCTGATCGTGTCGGGCGCCTTCGGCCTGTTCCATCGGCAGTACATGCTGGAGATCGGCGGATACGCCACCGACAACGTGGTCGAGGACCTCGACCTCGTGGTGCGGATGCACAAGCACCTCAGGGACCTGGGTGAACCTTACGAGATCTCGTTCATTCCCGACCCCGTGGCCTGGACCGAAGTGCCTTCGGACCTCCGCACGCTGGGCCGGCAGCGCGAACGCTGGCATCGCGGGCTCATCCTCACCATGGCCCGCCATCGCTCCATGCTGTTCAACCCGCGTTACGGCCCGGTCGGCATGGTGATGTTCCCGTTCTTCTTCTTCGGCGAGATGCTGGCTCCGGTCGTGGAGCTCGTGGGCTACGTGCTCACCGGTTTCGGCCTTGCCTTTGGTCTGGTTGATTTGGAGATCGCGCTCCTGTTCTTCGCGGCGGCTCTCGGCTACGGAATGCTGCTGACGGTCTGGGCGGTCATCCTGGACGAAGTGACGTTCCGCACCTATCCGCGGCACCGGGACTTCGCCCGCATGCTGCTCTTTGCTTTCCTGGAGCCGTTCGGGTATCGCCAGCTCACGGTGATCTGGCGTCTGCGGAGCTTCTGGAGCGCATTCCGTCGGCATACGCACTGGGGCGAGATGCGTCGCACCGGATTCGTGGACGAGCACGATGAAGCGGCCTGAGCGCGCGTGGGCCATGTCCGAGGAGGGTATGGACGAATGAAGACGGTGCTTCGGAATCGGGTCGCACGCATTCGCGCGGCCTGCCTGACCCTTTTCGCAGTGGCGGTAGCTGCGGAATCGGCCATCGCTCAGTCGCCCGCGGACTCCGCGTGGCTGGCAGGCGATACGCGGATGGCCGGCGATCTCTACGAAGCTCGCCTGGCAACCGACTCGACCGATGATCTCGCTCTTCATCGGCTCGCCTTGATGCGTGCCTGGGATGCCCGCTACGACGAGAGCCTGGAGCTCTTCGGGCACCTGCTTCGAATGTCACCCGACAACTACGAAGCCAGGGTGGACCGCGCCAAGGTCATGGCATGGAGCGGGGATCTCCGAGGAGCCATCGACGAGGTGGATCGCGTGCTCGAAGCCGAACCGTCCTTTGTCCCAGCCATCGAGGCGCGGGCTAGATACCAGGCGTGGCGGGGAGACCTGACGTCGGCCATCACGATGCAGAATGAGGTGCTTGGCGTGGCACCGGAGGACCGGGACGCCTGGCGATCGCAGGCCACGTATCTCGTGTGGGACGAAAGGCTCGGCGACGCGATCGCGATCTATGACAGCCTTCTGCAAAGCGACCCGGAGGATCGAGCCAGCCGGCTCGGCAAGGCCAAGGCTCTCGCGTGGTCAAATCGACTTGAAGAGGCGTCGGCCCAGTACACGGAGCTGCTGGAAGCGGACTCTACCGACGTGGAAGCGTGGTCGGGTTATGCCCGGGTCGCCGCGTGGGGTGGCCGGCTCATAGAGGCGGAAGACCGTTGGCGGAGCGCCGTCAGTCTCGCACCGGATGACGCATCCGTTCATGCCGGCCTTGGACAGACACTGCGCTGGCAGGGACGCGACGCGGCGTCATACGAAGCGCTGACCCGCGCCGTCGAGCTGGCTCCCGGCAACCGGGAAGCCTCGGACGAACTGAGGTCCCTGCGGCTCGACCTGAGTCCCAGGGGGAAGCCCGGAATCCTGTTCACCAACGACTCGGACCAGAACGACGTCTTCACGGTCGAAGGCGACGCCAGCTGGCACCCAACCCGTTCGATCGAAGTCAGCGCGGCGGCCTATTACAGGGAAGCTCGCTTCGGTGGGGCCGGCACGTTGCAGCGTTCCGCCGGCGGCGTCCTGTTCGGCGCGACCACCGAACTGGAGCCCGGTTGGGACGTCACCGGGAGGATAGGCGTGAGCGGCTCCGACGGGACGGGCGGAACCAGTGGCCGATTCGAGGCCCGTGTACGGAGCCCGCGGCGCAACACCGTCGTCGGATCTCTGGACGTCTCCACCGGCCCGCTGGACGAGTCGGCGGTCCTGATCGAGAACGGGGTCACGGTCGACCTCCTGCAGTTCGGTGCCAGGGCACGTCCGGGCTCGGAATGGAGAATCGATGGGTCGGCCTCCGTCGCGCGCTTCGACGGCTCGGAATCCAACCGGCGCCTCGCGGGCAGCGTGTTCGTCGGAAGAGCGGTTTCCCG